>JBJELS010000101.1:0-2808 GCA_051879275.1 Lachnospiraceae bacterium | reverse complement strand
ACATACCTTATCCACTAAGGTGGGATCATCATTCGTGGTCTGGGTGATTTCACCGGGCTGCAGTCCCGCTTCCGTAAGGGTTACCACTGCATCCATCTCATCCATACCAATCAAATTAGGGACTCTTACCTGGGTCTGTTCCTTTCCCAGACTTACCCGCAGGGTAACCGTTGCTCCCGACTCCAGTGCGGAACCTGCCTGTGGACTTTGGGAAATCACATTCCCTTCTGCTACTGTATCGGAAAACACTTCCTCCTTGACTACCTCATAGCCATTCTGCTTCAATGCTGCCGAGGCTTCTGCAAAGGACCAGCCTTCAACCGCTGGCAGTCCCAATACCTCTCCACCGCCTAAAAATCCGCCCATTGTGCTGTCAGAGCTGCTTTCCTCTTCCGTGGAAACCTGTGTTTCCTCCGCATTTTTTTCTTTTCCCCCGGGAAATACGCCTACTGCTCTTCCCACAAGATAAATCACAATTACGCCGATGATAATTGCCGCAATAATTGCCAGTATACCGGTTATTTTATCCATCTTGGGATCATAGTCCTCTTCCTCTTCACTTGCCTTTTTACTCTTAGAGGATTTTCCCTGTTTCTTTCGATTCCTTTCCTCTTCCACATCCTTACGCAGGCGTATGGAATCTCCCGTTACACTGCTTCTTTTCTGTACCTGCTTTTTGATTTCCTGAACATCCTGTTCACTGATTACTCTTGTATAGGCATCCTCATCAGGATTGGCCATCTTAACAAAATCCACATCCGGCGTCATCAGGGAGCGTTTTAAATCCTCTGTCAGCTCTGCCATGGACTGATATCGTCTATCCGGGCTTTTCTGTGTGCATTTACAAACAATCTGTTCCACACTTATGGGGATTTCCGAAACAAATTCCCTGGGACTTGGCATAGGCTCCTGGATATGCTTAATGGCAATGGCTACTGTCGTATCTCCGTTAAAGGGTACCCTTCCCGTGAGCATTTCAAAAAGGGTAATTCCCAGGGAATAAATATCGCTCTTCTCATCACTGAAACCGCCTCTGGCCTGTTCCGGTGAGGTATAATGTACTGAGCCCATTACATTGGAGGTAATGGTATTACTGGTGGCAGCCTTGGCAATACCAAAGTCTGTCACCTTCACCTTACCATCCTTTGAGATAATAATATTCTGAGGTTTAATATCACGATGAATGATATGATTATTATGTGCAGCCTCTATTCCCATAGAAACCTGGATGGCGATGCTGACTGCTTCCTTCACGGAAAGCCGTGCTTTCTTTTCAATATATTTCTTCAGCGTTATGCCTTCCACCAGCTCCATAACGATATAATAGATTCCGTTTTCGTTTCCAACATCGTATACATTTACAATATTGGGATGCATGAGACCTGCTGCGGCCTGGGCTTCCGTTTTAAATTTAGAGACAAAATTTTCATTTTCGCTAAATTCCTGTTTCAGCACCTTAACAGCCACAAAACGATTAAGCTTATGGCATTTTGCCTTATATACATCTGACATTCCTCCGGTACCGATTTTTTCCAAAATTTCATACCGTTCTCCAATCAGCATACCAATTTTGATCATGAACAACCTCCAACTGCTTAAATATCAGGAGTAATAAGGATTACCCCCATGTTATCCCGGCCTCCCTGCTCGTTGGCCGCCTCCACAATTCTGCGGATTCTTTCCGCTTCCTCTCCCGGCTCCTGCAAAATGCTGAAGATTTCTTCATCAGTGAGCATATTACTGACGCCATCGGTACACATAAAAATACGGTCATTCCTGTTCAGCTTCACCTCAAAGAAATCCGGTTTTATCTCTTCTTCTGCCCCAATGGCTCTTGTTATTATATTCTTATCCGGATGATTTCGTGCCTGTTCACGGTTAAGTCCGCCCATGCGAACCATCTCTTCCACCAAAGAATGATCATTTGTAACCTGTCTGATGGTTTCTCCCACCAGATATAGTCTGCTGTCACCTACATTGGCCACCTTAAGTATATCTCCCTTAATGGTGGCGGCAACCAGTGTCGTTCCCATATCACTCATGGCTTCATCCTCTGCCGCCTTACGTCTGACCTGCCTGTTTGCCTCTGCAATGGCATCATAAAAAAGGGTAAAAACATCCTCTTCCTGTGACCGGTTTATCCGTTCCACAATGGTTTCCACTGCAAATCTGGATGCAAAGCCTCCTGCCTTATGGCCCCCCATTCCATCTGCAACCAGATACAGATTGGGAAGCTTTCCCACTGCAAGTTCAGAAGTAAATACATAATCCTGATTCAATTTCCTTTTTCGTCCAATATCTGTTATTGAAACTGTTTTCCCCATGCTGTCAACCCACCTGTGCATTTATGCTCATGCATTACCTTCTCAGCTACTTCAATCCTTCATGTGCCGTCTTCTCAATTGCCCACAGGCACCATCAATATCCCGACCCATTTCCCTTCTAATAGTAACATTAATTTTATTTTTTTCAAGTTTATTTTTAAAGGCCTCTATCTGTTTTCCGGCAGACTGCCTATACTCTCTTTCCTTAATGGGATTCACCGGAATCAGATTAACATGGCAGTTTAGAGGCTTTAGAAGCCTGCTTAAAGCCTCCGCCTCATCACTGCTGTCATTCACTCCTGCCACCAGTGCATATTCAAAGGTAAGTCTCCTTCCTGTCTTTTCAAAGTAATAGCTGCAGACATCCAATAATTCTGCCAGACTGTATTGCCTGGCTATGGGCATCAGCTCCTTACGCTTTTCATCCGTGGTTGCATGAAGGGACAGTGCCAACGTAACCTGCAGTCCCTCCTCTGCCAGCCTT
>JBJELS010000100.1:0-13523 GCA_051879275.1 Lachnospiraceae bacterium | reverse complement strand
CCATTATTTTTCTCTATGGTTATGCTGTTATCCATGATGGGCGGAAGGAAAAAGCTTAAAAGGGAGGTCGAGGAAACCAAGCATAATTTTTATTATATTTTGGTCAACCTTCTTCTGTGTTCACTTTTGGCTCTGATTTATACCAATGATCTGTTTACTGCCTATGTATTTGTGGAAATCAATACTATTGCGGCCTGCGGCCTGATTATGATCCGACAGAACGGAAGAACCATTGAGGCAGCAGTCCGGTATATGATTATGAGTCTCTTAGGCTCCGGTCTTTTACTGATGGGAATCTGCATTCTTTATGATTTAACGGGCCATCTTTTGATGAGCAATATCAAAGAAGCAGTAGCTATAATCGCTGCACAGCAGACTTATGAGGTTCCGCTGTTAATGGCCATAGCCCTGATGAGTGTGGGTCTGGCCATTAAGTCGGCTCTGTTTCCCTTTCACAACTGGCTGCCGGATGCTTACGGCTATTCCACGGTATCCAGTGCGGCGATTTTGTCCAGTTTGGTTTCCAAAGGCTATATTTTCCTCTTAATTAAGATTTACTTTCGAGTGATTGGCTTTGAGGAAATTGGCAACAGCCGAATCATTAATATTCTGTTTATTTTTGGTCTTGCTGCCATTATTTTCGGCTCCTTGAGTGCCATTAAGGAAAACGATATCCGAAGGATGATTGCTCTTTCATCCGTCGCCCAGATCGGTTATCTGTATATGGGAATCGGACTGGGCTCAAAGGCAGGAATGGTAGCCTGCATTTTCCATATTTTTGCTCACGGGGCAACGAAGGCCCTGCTGTTTATTGCAGCCATTGGGTTAACGGATGTATCCGATGGAAAACGGCCCTTTACTTATTTAACGGGAGCCGGTTTTCGCCATAAAATTGCAGGTCTGGGTTTTACCGTGGGAGCCTTATCTATGGTAGGCATACCGCTTTTTCCCGGCTTTGTCAGCAAGCTTTTATTCGGACAGGCTGCACTGGGTGTGGAAAAAAAGATGCTGCCAGCCTTAATCGTATTGGCAATCAGCACCATTTTAAACGCTATTTATTATATGAAAACGGTAATCAGAATCTATACGCCTTTACCCCTGGATGAAAATCATCAGGCGGTAATTGATGGAGAGAAAATACAGTACAGCTTTATTACCCTGGCAAAGGAAAAGGAATATGCGTTTACTATCTGTCTGTTTATTTTGTTAAATATTGCCCTGGGAATGACTTCTCTGCCTGTAGTAAAGTGGATTGAAGCCGGTCTGGCAGGCTTTATGTAGGAAGGAGCGGCACTATGGAATATACGTTATTTTATCTTACAAAAGAATTGCCGGTCTATTTTCATGTGGACACAGCAGGGCTTCTGTTTTTTGCAGCAGAAACTCTGCTGTGGGCAGCGGTTTTCTGTTTTTGTCCGGCCTATCTGAAAAAGAAAGAAAATAAAGGGAGATTCTACCTGTTCTTTTTTCTGGTATATGGGTGTATGCAGGGATTAAACTTTGCAGGTAATATGCTTACCTTTTATCTGTTTTATGAACTGATGACGCTTTTGTCCCTGCCTCTGGTACTCCATGAGCAGACAAAGGAAGCCGTTATGGCCGGGCTGAAATATCTGTTCTATTCCGTCTTTGGAGCCTGTATGGTTTTATTCGGCCTTTTTGCCCTTTTTTCCAGTACCGGCAGCCTGACCTTTGTAGGAGGGGGAATAGTAGGAATGCTTTCCGGTTCGGAAAATGAGGTTCTTTTATTATGGGCAGCCTTTAGCATGATTCTTGGCTTTTCAGTAAAAGCAGGAATGTTTCCCTTTCATGGATGGCTTCCCACAGCCCACTCGATCGCACCGGCACCTGCGTCTGCAGTATTGTCTGCGGGAATTGTAAAAGCAGGTGTTTTAGGCATAATTCGTACAGTTTATTATCTGATGGGATCAAAGAATCTTCAGGGAACCTGGGTACAGCAGGTTTGGCTGATTCTTGCCCTGGTTACAGTTTTCATGGGCTCTGTACTGGCCTATCGGGAAAAACAGCTGAAGAAAAGACTGGCCTATTCTACGGTAAGTCAGGTTTCCTATATTCTTTTTGGTCTGGCGGTGATGAATGCTCAGGCCTTTACGGGAGCTTTGTTTCATGCTGTAGGACATGTTTTTATGAAAGGGAGTCTCTTTCTTTTTGCGGGAGCGGTAATTACCCAAACCGGAAAAACCGGGGCAGAGGAGCTAAAGGGGATTGGAAGAGAAATGCCCCTGACTTTATGGGGCTTCACCATTGCCGCTCTTGGGTTGATCGGTATTCCTCCCGCAGCCGGCTTCCTGAGTAAGTGGTATCTGGCAGAAGGAGCCCTGGATAGCGGACTGTCTGTTTTTTCCTGGCTGGGACCTGTTATTCTGTTGGTCAGTGCCATCTTCACTGCCGGCTATTTACTGCCCATTTCCATGAGGGGATTTTTACCGGGGGAAGATACAAAGGTCAGGGGGAAAAAGGAGCCTTCATGGCAGATGCTTTTTCCCATACTGCTCTTGGCCCTTTTTTCATTGCTGATGGGAATTTTCCCCGGATTAATGTTAAACAGTATAGAAGAGATTACGTCTGTGATATTTTAGGAAAGGAGAGGGAAAATGAAAGAATGGTTGATGCTTGCAGTAATTTTAATCCCTGTCCTGGGAGGAATCGGTATTCCCTTTCTTCCCACGAAGAACAGAAGAATTAAGCAAATTTATATAGAAGGAATCGTTTTAGCAAACAGTCTGCTGACCTTGGGATTAGTACTGAATCCTCCCGGGGGGCGTTTTGAAATTATCAATTTTGTTCAAAATCTTTCCCTGTCTCTCAGGATGGACGGACTTTCAGCGGTATTTGCAGGACTGGTGGCTGTGCTCTGGCCCCTGGCAACCTTATATGCCTTTGCTTATATGAAGGAAGAAAGACGGCAGGAGGTTTTCTTCTTCTTCTATACCATAACCTATGGAGTGACTCTGGGAATAGCTTTTTCTGAGGATTTACTGACCATGTATTTCTTCTACGAGATATTAACACTGGTAACGGTGCCCCTTGTTCTTCATTCCATGACCAGAGAGGCGGTTCTGGCAGCAAGAAACTACCTGTACTATTCCTTGGGAGGAGCAGCCTTTGCCTTTATTGCTCTGATTTTTATTATTTCCTATGGGACAACTGCGGATTTTCAGCCGGGCGGTGTTTTGAACCTGGCCGGGATAGGGGATAAGGCAGATATTCTTTTATTGATTTATGTCATTGCTTTTTGCGGTTTTGGTGTCAAAGCGGCTATTTGGCCCTTTAATACCTGGCTTCCTCAGGCAGGGGTGGCACCTACACCGGTAACGGCTCTTTTACATGCAGTGGCAGTGGTAAAGGCCGGTGTCTTTGCCATTATGCGAATCACCTATTATAGCTTTGGTACCGATTTTTTGCGGGGAACCTGGGCTCAGACGGTGGTCATGGGCATAGTTATATTTACGATTTTTTATGGCAGCTGCAGGGCAGTGAAAGAGACCCATCTGAAAAGAAGACTTGCTTATTCTACCATCAGCAATCTGTCCTATATTCTGTTCGGGGCACTGCTGATGACCCCTGCAGGATTGGCAGCAGCACTTACTCATATGATTTTTCACGGGATAATGAAGATTACCGCCTTTTTCTGTGCAGGTGCAATCATGCACCAGAGTAAAAAGAATTTTGTCTATGAATTGGATGGCCTGGCAAAAAGGATGCCGGTTGTTTTTACGATTCTTACCATATCTGCCCTGGGGCTTATGGGTGTTCCGGGAACCATGGGCTTTGTCAGTAAGTGGAAACTGGCCACGGCAGCACTGGAAGTAAAAACTCTGCCCGCACTGATGGGTGTGGCTGTTTTACTGTTGTCCGCCTTTCTTACCGCCATTTATATGCTGACGATGTCAGTCAGAGGTTTTTTCCCCGCTAAAGAAGGCTTTCAGAGTCCCAGTAAAGAAATTCGGGATCCGGGCTGGCAGATGCTGGCACCTCTGGCGATATTGGCAGCAGCAATTTTGGGCCTGGGAATCCGTTCATCGTTTTTTACGGATTTTATCGCAGAAGCAATACGGGGAATCCAATAAGAAAGGAGAGATAAAAGAATGGAAATCATGGATACAATATGGCAATACAGTATTCCGGATGTGTGCGGCCTGGGAATCTCCTTTATGTTGGACAGGTTCAGGCTGATTTATCTGGTACTGATTACCCTGATGTGGCTTGCCTGCCTGGTTTTTTCTAAGGAATATATGAGTCATGCAAAACACCGGGGAAGATATTATTTCTTTACCCTGGCAACCTATGTGGCTGTGGTAGGAGTATTTTTATCGGCAGACCTGTTCACTACCTTTCTCTTTTTTGAACTGATGTCCTTTACCTCCTATGTATGGGTGGCACAGGAAGAAAATGAAAGGGCATTGCAGGCAGCGGCAACCTATCTGGCCATAGCGGTCATTGGAGGTATGGTTCTCTTGATGGGGCTGTTTATGCTCTATCAGCTGACCGGAACTCTGGTCATTGGTGAGCTGGCTGAAGCCTGCAGTGCTGTACGTCAAAGTCCCGGGCTTTTGGCAGCAGGCTGCTGTATGCTTTTTGGCTTTGGTGCAAAGGCCGGTGCCTTTCCCCTGCATATCTGGCTGCCCAAGGCCCATCCGGTGGCACCTGCACCGGCTTCCGCATTGCTTTCCGGTGTGTTGACGAAAACGGGTATTCTGGGAATATTAATTCTCACCGGGGAGATTTTTTCAGGTAACGTAATCTGGGGAAACCTGATTTTACTTTTGGGAATCCTTACGATGGTATGGGGAGCCATATTGGCCCTATGCAGCATCGATTTAAAGAGGACACTGGCCTGTTCCTCCATGTCACAGATTGGATTTATTCTAGTGGGAATCGGGATTTGGACGCTGTTGGGAGATAAGGGGGAAATTGCCCTGAAGGGTGCCCTTTTGCATATGCTGAATCACTCCCTGTTTAAGCTGGTACTGTTTTTGGCGGCCGGCTGCGTTTATATGAATACCCACAGATTGGATTTGAATGCCATCAGGGGATTTGGACGAAATAAGCCTTTGCTTAAAGGGTGCTTCCTTATGGGGGCTTTGGGAATTTCGGGAGTGCCGCTCTGGAGCGGTTTTATCAGTAAGACTCTTCTTCATGAAGGAATTGTGGAGTATCGTCAGCTTCTGTCAGAGGGAATCATTGCTTCCGCAGGCTATGGCTCTGTAACGGTTAAAGCCGTGGAATGGATATTCCTGCTCAGCGGAGGTCTGACCTTTGCTTATATGCTAAAACTGTTTATTGCCGTTTTTGCAGAAAAAAATCAGGAGGAAAAGCTACAGAAGCAATATGAAACAAAGAAAAGCTATTGGAAAAAATCCTCTGCAGTCTGTGTCGCTTTACCGGCAGTCCTGATTCTGATTGCAGGGATTCGGCCATCTTACTTTTCTTTAACGAATTTGGCATCAGCGTTAATTTCATTAGGAACGGGGACCGTTGTTTATCTGCTTGTAATCCGAAGGGGAATGATGAGAAAAAATCGGTATGTGGATGTCTGGCCGGAAAAATGGGATTTGGAGATGAGAGTATATCGCCCTTTAATTCTTGGCTTTATTCCCCTTATTTTTACCATAGTCAGCCGATTTTTGGATAGACTTGTAGATGGCATTGTGGTTCTTTTACGAAAAACGATTTTCCGGGACAGTCCCCTTCCCCGTGAACTGGAGGAGGGAAATCTGTTGACCCACTATGTAGGACATTTTCTGGATATACTAATCCACGGAATGAATAAAACGGTATGGATGGATCACCAGGTAGAGGAAAGCCAGGAGCATAAGCTTTCTCTGCTCTATGAAACGCTGTCGGAAAACAACAGTATTATCGGACGCAGTCTTTCCTTTGGTCTGTTTATGAGTCTGGCCGGATTAATTGCGGTATTGGTATATCTTTTGATTCAATTCTAAAAAATAGAAGCTGCCTGATAACGAAGTTACCAGGTGGCTTCTACCTTTTCCGTATAATAAATCTTGGCTTCTTCCTTTAGGGTCAGCTGTCCGTTTATACAGGAAGCCACAGTTACGCAGCAGTTTTTATGAGTAGTAATCCAGAAGTCACGGGTAGGCCGATTATTGATAAAGTGGATAAGACCACGGATAAGAGCGCCGTGGGCAACGATCATCATGTAATCACAGGAGTCTTCTGCAGGGATAACCACCTCGCGAATAAAGGAAGCACAGCGGTCATAGAGCTGGTCAAAGCTTTCTCCTCCCTCCGGGGGAACATAATTTTGGGGATTGTGGATAAAATCATACATTCCCCGGCCGGGGTGTGCATGGATTTCGGCAAGGCTGGCCCCTTCTCCTGTTCCGAAGGCCATTTCCAGAAGGCGGTCGTCCGTGAAAATTTCAACCGGACGATTGTGGGCAAGTATGGCTGCAGTCTCTCTGGCCCGGCATAAAGGGCTGGAGTAAATTCGGGAAAAGGGAATACTCTGCAGGGCATCGGCAGTAATCTGAGCCAGATGGACTCCATAATCGTTTAAAGGGATATCTGCTCTTCCCTGTAATCTTCTTTCTTTATTCCAAAGGGTTTCCCCGTGACGAATCATATAGATTTCCATAACCTCTCCTTATCTTTTTTTTGTATCATTGTAGCTGTTTTTTTTCCTGCTGTCAAAATAGGACAATTTGTTATATAATGGTAAAAAATCCATCAGAAGGCAGGAGGGTAACTATGCAGTTAAGTAAGGTTGTTCAGGCCCAGAGAGACTATTTTCATACCAACGAGACTAAGTCTGTGGAATTTCGTAAAGCTCAGCTGAGAAAGCTGGCAGAAGCTATAGAGGAGTATCAGGAAGAGATTTACCGGGCACTTAAAGAGGATTTGAATAAATCAGAGTATGAGAGCTACCTGATGGAAATAAATCCTGTAATCAGTGAAATTAAGACAGCTTTAAAAAATCTGGATAAGTGGACAAGGCCGAAGAAAAAGAAATCGGTAATCAGTGTCTTGGGAGGAAAGTCTCTTACTTTTTTTGAACCCTATGGTACAGTATTGATCCTGTCTCCCTGGAATTATCCTTTCCAGCTGTCTCTTGCACCGGTGGTGGGAGCAATGGCAGCAGGTAACTGTATTGTGCTAAAAACCTCTAAGAGCAGCAGCCATACCAGCGATGTAATTGCGAGAATGATCAGAACAAATTTTGAAGCTCATTATGTTTATGTGATTGAAGAAGGAACCTCCTATGATACGATTTTACAGGAGAAATATGATTATATCTTTTTTACGGGAGGAGTGAGGGTAGGACGTATCATCATGCGTCAGGCCAGCGAAAATCTTACGCCCGTTACTCTGGAGCTTGGAGGAAAAAGTCCCTGTATCGTTGAAAAAAGCGCCAACATAAAGGAGGCAGCAAAAAAGATTATCTGGGCGAAGATGCTAAATGCAGGACAGACCTGTGTGGCACCGGATTTTGTTCTGGTGGAGGAAGAGATTAAGGATGCCCTGGTGGAAGAGATGGAAGATCAGATGAATGAGCTTTACGGAAATCCACTGACCAATGCGGATTATCCGAAGATCATCAATCTGCACCATTATATGCGTCTTGGCAGACTGATAGAGAAGGAGCCGGAAGTCATTGGCGGTGCAAAGGCAGATGAGAGTCTAAAGATTGCACCGGCAATTCTGCCCAGAGCCACCTTCCAGAGTGAGAGTATGAAGGAAGAGATATTCGGGCCGGTTCTTCCGGTAATTGGCTACAGTCAGATTGATGCGGCTTTGGATGAGCTGAAAGAAAGACCAAAGCCTCTGGCATGTTATATTTTTACCAAAAATATGGATTTTGCTGAAAAAATTGTCCGGGAGTTTTCCTATGGCGGGGGCTGCATTAATGACTGCATTATGCATGTGGCCACAAATCAGCTTCCCTTTGGTGGTGTAGGAGCCAGTGGACTGGGTAAATACCATGGCTATTACAGCTTCTGTACTTTTTCCCATGAAAAAGGAATTTTAGAGACCAGAAGGCTGATGGCGGATCGTTTCCGTTTCCCTCCCTTCAGCCGGGAAAAGCTTATTGCACTGAAAAAGCTGCTGGAAAGATAATCGTTATTATACAGAGGAGAGGAAAGGAGAAAATAAAAAATTTTAAAAAAATAAAAAAACACTTGCAAACATAAAATTTATATTATATAATAACACTTGCGTTATAAAAGGCGCGCCTCTAGCTCAGTTGGTAGAGCACCTGACTCTTAATCAGGGTGTCCAGGGTTCGAGCCCCTGGAGGCGCATGAAGCACTGTTTTTGCAGTAATAGGCTGTGGGGACGGTGTTTTTTTTGTTTTATTTTCAGATTGGATTAAAAGCTAACCAACTAAAAAGCCTTTTTCTCTAAGTGAAGACTGGATAGAATCCAGGATTTTTTCTGTTCGGGCTTCAACAGTATGATAGTGATCGTTTCCGGTAAGAGTGTTCAGCGGACGGTCCTTACAGGAGTCTATCCTTTGAGCGAAATCCTGTGCTTCTGTTCGATTGCTGATAAAAAGAGAGGCTTCAAGAAGGCCATACAGCTCATGGTCGATGGAAACGTTAAGAATGGTTCCGCCTAAATCCACTATGGTATAAAATTCATCCAGAATCTGATTTCCTTCATGCTGTACCTTAAAAATTCGTCGAAAAGTATTGGTATCACATTTTTGATAAAGCATATAGCCTCGATTGGTGGAAATAATATTTTTATTTTCTGCCCTGAGAAGAGCAATATCCTGTACAATTACCTGGCGGCTGACCTCAAACATATCTGCCAGGGATGTACCGGAAATGGGCCTTTGTGCATGAACTAAAATATCCATGATATTCTTTCGCCGTTTTTCTCCAGTCATGAGTTTTCCTCCATTGTTTTGTATAATTTGGCTTCATCAATATAGTGGAGAGCATTTTGGATATTTGACTCAATATCCTCCCGGGTGACCTGCCGGACTATTTTGCCGGGGCAGCCGATTACCAGGGAATTATCAGGGATGACCGCACCCTGAGTAATCAGGGCACCGGCAGCAATAATACAGTTTTTTCCGATCTTGGCACCATTTAGGATAATGGCTCCCATACCGATAAGGGTATTGTCATCCACCTCACAGCCATGAACGATGGCACTGTGCCCCACAGTTACCTGTTTACCGAGAATTACCTTGTAATGCTTATCAACATGTAAAACGGCATTATCCTGTATGTTGCTTCCTTCACCGATATAGATGGGATCCTGACTGCTTCTTACGGTAGCGTTATACCATATACTTACATGCTTATCCAGGGTAACATTACCCATAACTACAGCTCCCTTGGCAATAAAGGCAGAAGGATCGATTACAGGGAAAAAATTATTGGGTTGTAAAGGATTTTCCATAGACTTTCTCCAATTCACTTGATTTTCTTAAAAAAATAGTGTATGATACATCTGTTGTTTATCGGGGTGTGGCTCAGTTTGGTAGAGCGCTACGTTCGGGACGTAGAGGCCGCGTGTTCGAATCACGTCACCCCGATTATGAATCAGACAAGGGAGAGCGATTGCTTTCCCTTGTTCTATTGTAGACCTATTTTCCTATTCTGACCAGTAAAAAATGGAGCAATCCGGGAAGTATTATAGTTATTCCTGTAAAAGTATGCTATACTCTGGGAAGAATTTGGATGAAGAAAGGAGCAGCCATGTTGATTGACAGCCATGCCCACCTGGATGATGAGGCATTTGATGAGGATAGAGATGAGTTAATCAGAGAAATGGAAGGAGCCGGTATTGAGTATGTGGTTAATATTGCGGCAGGACTTTCCTCCATCAAGACCAGCATAGAGCTGGCAAGACAGTATGATTTCATATATACATCGGTAGGGATACACCCCTGTGAGACCGGGGAGTTGGATGAAGATAATTTTCAATGGATAAAAGAGCAGCTTTCTTACAATAAGGTAAAAGCTGTAGGAGAAATCGGATTGGATTATTACTGGAATGAACCGGAAAAAAAGGTTCAGGAAAAGTGGTTCAGAAGACAGCTTCAGCTGGCACATGAGTTAAAGCTTCCCATCGTTATTCATTCCAGGGATGCGGCTGCAGATACCTATGGAATTATGAAGGAGGAAGAGGCTGACAGGCTGAAAGGTGTAATTCACTGCTATTCTTATACGAAGGAAACAGCCAGAGACTATCTGAACTGGAATTATTATTTTGGAATCGGAGGAGTATCTACCTTCCAAAATGCTAAAAAATTAAAGGAAGCAGTAGAATACATCCCCATTGAAAATATTGTACTGGAAACGGACAGCCCCTATTTGGCACCGGCCCCTTATCGGGGAAAAAGAAATTCACCTCTTAATCTACCGATTATTGCCCAGGCCATTGCCCGGATTAAGCAGATGGATGTAGAAGAAGTGATTGAAGTTACGGGCAAAAACAGCAGACAGCTTTATCATCTACCGGCCAAAGGAAGGGAGGTCTAATGGCAACTTTAGGAAATCCGGGTAATACCATAGAAATTTTGCAAAAATACCAGTTTCATTTTCAAAAGAAGTTCGGCCAGAACTTTCTGATCGATTCCCATGTACTGGAAAAAATTATTTGTAAGGCAGAGATTACAGAGGATGACTGTGTGATTGAAATCGGTCCCGGAATCGGAACCATGACCCAGTATCTGGCAGAAAAGGCAAGGGAAGTGATTGCCATCGAAATTGACAGGAATTTGATTCCCATTTTACAGGATACGCTTTCTTCCTATGCTAATGTAAGGATTATAAATGAAGATGTTTTGAAAGTGGATATCAGGCAGTTGGCAGAAGAAAGAAATCAGGGGCGTCCGATCAAAGTGGTGGCAAATCTTCCTTACTACATCACCACACCCATCGTTATGGGATTATTGGAAAGCCATGTTCCTTTGCAAAGTATTACAATCATGGTACAAAAGGAGGTGGCAGACCGGATGCAGGAAGGGCCGGGCAGCAAAGATTATGGAGCCCTTTCACTGGCGGTTCAATATTATGCCACACCTGAGATTGTAGCTCAGGTTCCTCCTAATTGCTTTATGCCAAGACCGAAGGTGGGAAGTGCGGTTATTCGTCTTACCTGTCATGAATATCCACCGGTAAAGGTAAGGGATGAACGATTTATGTTTGATTTGATTCGGGCTTCCTTTAATCAGAGAAGAAAAACGCTGGTGAACAGTCTTGGAAATGCAGCCAATCTGAAGCTGAATAAAGAAGAGGTGGAGGCTGCTTTAGAAGAGATGAAGCTTTCACCTACTATTCGTGGAGAGATGCTTTCTCTGGAGCAGTTTGCCGATTTAAGCAATATTCTTGACAACCGATAGGCTGCAATGTATAATGCCAGACATGTGCATTGTGGAAAGACACACAACAGCAGATATACATCATCATAGAAGGATTGGGAAGTTGTGCTTCTTTCTCAGGTACAAAAGACAAACATGGGAAAGTGGAGGATTAAAATGAAAAAGCGAATTTTTGTAACCGTATGTATGACCGGCTGTATGCTTGCTCTGGCCGGCTGCAGTTCCACCAGTGCGGACAACACAGTAAATATGGAGAGTGTTGAAAGTACTGAGAGTATCGAAAGTATTGAAAATACAGAAACTGGAGAGGCAACAGCATGGGTTGACGGGACCTATACGGAAACGGCAACAGGAAAAGACAGCAGCTTTGAGGTAACCGTTGTAATTCAGGATGGGAGTATTGCCAGCGTAACCATTGGCGATCATCAGGAAACACCGGATAAGGGCGGTGTTGCTATTGCCGAACTTCCGGATAAAATTGTAGAGGCACAGTCCTATGACGTGGATGTTGTTTCCGGTGCAACTATCACATCCACCGGAATTAAGGAGGCTGTAGCGAGAGCTCTCGAGCAGGCTTCTAACTAAATATCGAATCAATAAGTAGCCCCCGGCCTTTACCGGGGGTTTAATGTTCTTTTATTTGCCGGCGTATTCCACAGCCAGATAATTTGCTCCCAATAATCCCGCTGAATTTCCCAAAGCTGCAGGAATCAGCTGGACGTGGGTAAAACTGGGCATAATAAAACGTTCTTTCTTTGCTGCAATTTTTTCCTGTATCAATGGCTGTTCCATAATTCCTCCGCCTAAAATAATACAGGAGGGGTTATAAATATGGGTCAGAGTAGCCAGACCCAGCATAATTTCGTCTATCCAGCCGTCAAGAATTTTCATTACTTCAGGATCGTCCAGGGAAGCAAAGATTTTTCGCCCGTTGTCCAAAGAAGGATTATATTCTGCAGCCAGTTTAACCAGGCCGGTGGTAGAAGCATATTTTTCATAACAGCCGTCAAAATAATCGGTTCCGGAAAGTCTGGCATCACTGTGAGTAATTATGGCACCAAATTCACTGGCAGAATAACTGGAACCATGAAAGACTTTTTTATTGGTAATGACAGCACCGCCTACTCCCGTTCCATAGGTCAGCATAAGAAAGCTGTCAAAATTCTTCCCTGCTCCGTAGATGGCTTCCCCCATGGCAGCAGCATTTACATCATTTTCCACCATGACAGGAACGTGAAATAATTCCTCCAGCTCCTTTCGGATCTGTGTACCGGTATAGCCGGGAATATTCTGATTGGCATAAATAATGGAGCCGGTTGCAGCATTTACCTGGCCGGCAGTACTGATTCCGATGGCATCGTAGGTAAAAGAGCTTTTCCTGATTAAGGAAATAACCGTTTCCATTACATGACGGGCTCCCTTTTTTGCATCCGTTGGGGTTTCTTCCACCTTAGAAAGCTGATTATCGATACAAATTCCATGTTTAATGGAGGTACCGCCAATATCAAAAACAAGGATTTTCATTATTTTATTCCTATTCCGCTGCGGCAGGCAGCAAATCTATTATTCTTTCCTTATCGATGTACCTTAAATACACATTTTTTAATTGATTCCGGATTCTGGAGAGCAACTCCCGGCATATGGGGTTCGCCTACCATACAAATAATAAAGTTGCCGGGGCCAATGGCACAGTCGGCAAGAGGAGCAGCCTGGCCAAAGGAGCAGTCTCCCTCGGCATTATATTCACCCATATCCATGTTGAGCTTATCACCGGTTACTACACGCTCCACACCAATCAGGTCGATTTGAATATCCATATATTCTTTATGCAATTCATACTGTTTATTGGAGAGTAAACCGGTTTCACATTCCATACAGTTTACAAAAACCCTGTCACCATCTACTACGGTTTTTCCCAGAGGAAGTGAGAGAAGGTCATGACTTAAAATATAGTCGATGGCCGTGTCCAGATTTTTGTTCAAGCCTTTGTAAAAACCAATATTACTCAATTTATCGTATATCATAATTGATCTCCTTTATTTTTCAATAGCTTTATAAAATCTTTGTGCAATTTCCAGAGGACGGGTGATAGCTCCTCCAACAACCACGGCATGGGCCCCCAGGTCAAGCATTTTCTTTGCCTGATCCGGATAATGCACCTTACCTTCCGCAATAACCGGAATTTTAAGCTCCTGTA
>JBJELS010000099.1:0-2817 GCA_051879275.1 Lachnospiraceae bacterium | reverse complement strand
ATTGTAGGGGATACCATGGGTAAATACCATCCTCATGGCGATGCCTCTATCTATGATGCCCTGGTGGTTATGACACAGGAATTTAAAAAAGGTCTTCCTCTGGTTGACGGACATGGTAATTTCGGCAATATTGAGGGTGACGGGGCTGCCGCCATGCGTTATACGGAGGCACGTCTGCAAAAGGTTACCCAGGAGGGACTTTTAGCCGATCTGGATAAAAATGTTGTGGATTTTGTTCCCAATTTTGATGAAACGGAAAAGGAGCCGGAGGTACTTCCCGCCAAATTCCCCAATCTTCTGGTGAATGGCTCCGAAGGTATTGCGGTGGGTATGGCCACCAGTATTCCTCCCCATAATTTAGGTGAGGTAATTGAAGCCACCAAGGCCTATATGAAAAACGAACAAATTTCCACCAGGGAACTGATGAAATACCTTAAGGGACCGGATTTTCCCACAGGAGGAATCGTTACCAATAAGGATGAGCTGCTTTCCATTTACCGCACAGGTACAGGGAAGATCAAGGTAAGAGGTAAGGTGGATATTGAGAAGGCTAAGGGAGGGAAAATCAATGTGGTAATCAGCGAGATTCCCTATCCCATGATCGGAGCCAACATTTCCAAGTTTCTTTCCGATGTAGCAGCCCTTTCCGAGAGTAAAAAAACGATGGATATTATGGATATTTCCAACCAGTCCTCTAAGGAGGGTATCCGTATCGTTATTGAACTGAAAAAGGATGCAGATGCAGATAATTTTATAAACCTGCTGTATAAAAAGACCCGACTGGAGGATACCTTTGGCGTAAATATGCTGGCTATCTGTGACGGCAAGCCGGAGATTATGGGCTTAAAGCAGATTATCCGCAAAAATGTGGAATTTCAGTTTGAAGTAGCCACCCGAAAATACAACAATCTTTTGGAAAAAGAGAAGGAAAAACGGGAGGTGCAGGAGGGATTAATCAAGGCCTGCAATGTCATTGATTTGATTATTGAAATCCTTCGGGGCAGTAAGGACCGCAGCATGGCTAAAAAATGTCTGGTAGAGGGGGCAACCGACGGAATCAGGTTTAAATCCAAAGAATCCAAAATAATGGCGGCACAGCTGATGTTCAGTGAACGTCAGGCAAATGCTATTTTGGAAATGCGGTTGTATAAGCTGATTGGTCTGGAAATTGAGGCTCTGATTAAGGAGCACGAAGAGACGGTGGCCAATATTTACCGTTATGAGGACATTCTTTCCCGCAGGGACTCCATGATTCAGGTGCTGATCAACGATTTGGATGAGCTGAAAAAGGAGTTTTCCCACAGACGAAGAACCCTTATTGATAATTGTGAGGAGGCAGTCTATGAGGAGAAGAAGCAGGAGGAAATGGAGCTGATTTTTCTGATGGATCGCTTCGGTTATGCCAAGACCATCGATCCTGCCACCCTGGAAAGAAACAAAGAGGCTGCCTATGCAGAAAGCCGTTTTCTTTTCTCTTGTAAAAACACGGGAAAAATCTGTATTTTTACGGATGTGGGACAGCTTCATACCATAAAGGTGTCGGATTTGCCCTACGGAAAATTCAGGGATAAGGGAGTACCTATTGATAATATCAGTAATTTTTCCAGTACACGGGAAAAAATTGTACTGGTGACCAGTCAGACGGAACTGAATCTGTATCGGGTAGTCTTTGCTACCAGTCAGGCAATGCTGAAAATTGTGGACGGTGGGGAATTTGACGTCAGCAAACGAACCGTCAGTGCCACTAAGCTGGCAGAGGATGACCGGGTGGTCTGTGTCTATGTGCTTAAGGATAAGACGAATATTGTTTTACAGACTAAAGATGGCTACTTCCTTCGTTTTCCCCTATCCGAGATACCGGAAAAGAAAAAGGGGGCCGTGGGAGTAAGAGGAATGAAGCTGGCCGTGGGAGATTATGTGGAAGAGGTTTATTTTACCGTAAATTCCGTGGATTCCCCCATTATTTATCGGGATAAGGAGCTGAATCTGAACAGTCTGAAAGCAGGAAGACGGGATACGAAAGGAACAAAAATAAAGAGATGAGAGTAATTGCAGGCACAGCCGGAAGTCTTCCGCTGAAAGCACCGGAGGGGATGGAGACAAGGCCCACCACAGACCGCATTAAGGAAACCCTGTTTAATATGCTGCAAAGCCGGATTGGCGGAGCTGTTTTTGTGGATATGTTCAGCGGCAGCGGAGGAATAGGGATTGAAGCCTTAAGCAGAGGGGCAGCTAAAGCCTATTTTATTGAAAACAATAAAAAAGCCCTGTCCTGTATTCAGGAAAATTTGCGATTTACGAAGCTGGATAAATCCAGTATGATAATGAATATGGATGCCTGTGCGGCAGTGAATCAGATCAGAGATAAGGCAGATATTATTTTTATGGACCCGCCTTATGCCTCAGGACTGGATATCACCGTTTTAAAGCTTCTTCGGAATGCATTCTGTGTAAATGAGGATACGCTGATTATTGTAGAAGCAGCCGGGGACAGAGACAGCAAGGAGTATGAGGCAGCCGGATTTAAGATTGCGAAAGAGAAGCGGTATAAGACGAATAAGCATGTCTTCTTAAGCAGAGGGGAGAGTTAAGCGATGAAATCAGCAGTTTATCCCGGAAGTTTTGATCCCATTACTTTCGGACATTTAGATATTATTGAGCGGGCTGCGGCAATTTTCGATGAATTGACAGTAAGTGTGCTGAATAACAATATCAAGACACCATTGTTTTCTGTTGAGGAACGTGTTAATATACTGAAAGAAGCAACCGGGCATCTTCAGAATGTTAAAATTGATTCCTTCAGCGGATTATTGGTTG
>JBJELS010000098.1:0-13756 GCA_051879275.1 Lachnospiraceae bacterium | reverse complement strand
GGGAAGCTGGCAGCTGCAGTAAGACCGGCCATAGAGCTATTAGCCGGTATCCCTTCGGTTATCTACGGTTTACTGGGAGTTATGATTTTGAATCCTCTGATGTATAAATTGGAGCTGCTTATTTTTAAGGATTCCCAAACCCATGTTTTTACCGGAGGTGCTAACCTGCTTTCGGCAGTATTGGTACTGGCGATTATGATTTTGCCCACAGTAATCAATATGAGTGAAACGGCCCTGAGAGCAGTGGATCCAAAGCTGAAAAGTGCTTCTATGGCACTTGGGGCTTCCCACATGGAAACGATTTTTAAGGTGCTGTTGCCGGCAGCAAAGTCCGGTATTATTGCCGGTGTGGTGCTGGGAATCGGAAGAGCCCTGGGAGAGGCCATGGCCATTACTTTAGTATCGGGAAGCAGTGTAAATCTGCCTCTGCCCTTTAACTCCGTTAGATTCCTGACCACAGCAATCGTCAGCGAAATGGGGTATGCCTCCGAGCTGCATCGGGAAGTTCTTTTCACTATCGGGCTGGTACTGTTTGTATTTATCATGCTCATCAATATTTTATTAGAGCGGGTAATGAGAAGGAGGACTATCCGGTGAGAAGCGATATAAGAAAAAGAAGGGATAGAAGCAAATATATTCTGATTTATCTGTCAGCAGCTTTGTCGGTGTCTCTGTTAGTCGTTATTCTGATTTATGTATTCGTTAAGGGAATGGGAAGCATAAGTATCGGTTTTTTAACTCAGGTAAAAAGTGCCTTAAAGGGAACCAGGGGAATAGCGGGAAATATTCTGAATACCGTTTATGTGGTGTTTATTACCTTGTTGTTTGCCTCACCCATCGGTATCGGTTCGGCTATTTATTTAAATGAATATGCAAAACCGGGGAAATTTGTACGATTAGTGGAATTTACCACTCAGACCCTGTCCGGTATTCCTTCTATTTTATTCGGACTTTTCGGTATGCTGTTTTTTGGAAATGTATTGAATTTGGGGTATTCAATCCTGACCGGCTGTCTCACCCTTACCCTGATGATTCTTCCCTTGATCATCGGAAATACCAAAGAAGCTTTAAAATCTGTCCCGGACAGCTACCGGCAGGGAGCGGCAGGAATGGGTGCAACAAAGTGGTATATGATTCGAACGATTTTACTCCCCTCGGCAATGCCGGGAATTGTTACCGGGCTGATTTTGGCGGTAGGACGAATTGTGGGGGAATCGGCAGCACTTTTATTTACCGCAGGAAGCGGTTATCTCCTACCGGCTTCGGCACAGGGTTATTTCAATAAAATCTTTGAATCCGGCGGAACCCTTACCATAGAGCTGTATTTAAGTATGTCTAAGGCTGACTATGAAACGGCTTTCGGAATTGCCCTGGTGCTTCTGGTCATCGTTTTTTTGATTAATCGTCTGACCAGACTTATCATCAGAAAACACTGTTAAAACAGCAGGCAGAGGTGAACAATATGGAAACGACAAAAATCAAAACAGACCATCTTCAGCTGCATTTCGGAGAACACCATGTACTGAAGGATATCAATATACATATTCAGAAAAATGCGGTAACTGCCCTGATTGGCCCATCCGGCTGTGGCAAATCCACTTTTTTGAAATGCATCAACCGGATGAATGATCTGGTGGATACCGCAGTTATAGAAGGAAAGATTTACATTGACGGAGAGGATATTTATGATTCCGGTGTAGATACTACGGCTCTCAGAAAAAGGATAGGAATGGTTTTTCAGCAGCCCAATCCCTTTCCCATGAGTATCTATGATAATATCGCTTACGGACCCAGACTGCACGGCATAAGGGATAAGAATAAGCTGAATGAAATTGTGGAAAAAAGTCTTCGGGATGCAGCTATTTTTGAAGAGGTAAAGGATCGGCTGAAAAAGAATGCCCTGGGGCTTTCGGGTGGGCAGCAGCAAAGACTCTGCATCGCCCGTGCCTTGGCAGTAGAACCGGAGGTGATTTTAATGGATGAACCTACTTCTGCCCTAGATCCCATCTCTACATTGAAGGTGGAAGAGCTGATGGAAAATTTAAGAAAGAAATATACGGTAGTTATTGTTACTCATAACATGCAGCAGGCGGCCAGAATATCTGACGATACAGCATTTTTTCTCAATGGAGAGATGGTTGAGTTTGGTCCAACAGAGACCATTTTCTCCCGTCCTGTAAAAAAGCAGACCGAGGATTATATTACCGGACGTTTCGGATAAGACAGAAAGCAGTGGCGGGAAAATAGGATAACAGGGAAGGAGAATACAAATGTCACCGAGAAATGTATTTGAGAAGGAGCTGGAGGGGCTTCTGAATCGGATTGCCCAGATGAGCTATATGGTAGAAGGCGCTTATGAGAGTCTTTTCCGGGCTTTGGCGGAAAAAAATAAAGAAGCCATAGAAGAAATTCAAAAAAATGACCGCAACATCAACAATTTGAATCGGGAAATTGAAAATCAGTGCCTGAAGCTGATTACCAAGCAGCAGCCCATTGCCCGGGATTTGCGGATTATTTCTTCCGTGCTGAAAATGGTTTCCGATATTGAACGGGTGGGGGATCATGTCAGTGATATTGCTGAGCTGCTCTTAAGAATCAATCTGCAGCCCTTATCCCTTTATTCAGACCATCTGGAGGGTATGGTGACCGCCACCAGGGAGCTTTTTGCACAGGCGGTGGAGGCCTTTGTCAACAATGACCTGAAGGCCTCCCACAGGGTAATTGAAGGAGATGATGTGATTGATCTTTTGTTTAATAAGGTGAAAAATGATATTATCCGGGCCTTAAAGGCTGAATACAGCAATGTGGATGAGTATATTGACATAATGATGCTGACCAAATATCTGGAGAAGATCGGAGATCATGCTGTAAATGTGGCAGAATGGCAGATTTTTAGGGAAACGGGAGAGATTTCCTAGAAGTTTTACACAGATTTTACATTACCACCTTTCATTTTTCGTCTTTATCGTTTAATATATAATCGAAGTAATTTGGGTTTTCGTTTTCTAATATAACGATAAAGTTCACGAGCAGATGAACAGGAGGTTTTTATGGACATTTTTGGCGTACTGACAATGATTGGCGGACTTGCTTTGTTCCTGTACGGAATGAACCTGATGGGGGACGGCTTATCGAAAGCCAGCGGAGGTCGTTTGGAAAAGATACTGGAGAGACTGACCTCCAATCCCATTAAGGCAGTTCTTCTGGGTGCTCTGGTTACAGCAGTTATTCAGTCTTCATCGGCAACCACGGTCATGGTGGTCGGCTTTGTCAATTCCGGGGTGATGCGGCTGTCCCAGGCTATAGGAATCATTATGGGTGCCAATATCGGAACGACCATAACCTCCTGGATTTTAAGCTTAAGCGGTATTGAGAGCAGTAACTTTTTTATACAGATGTTAAAGCCTTCGTCTTTTTCGCCTGTTCTGGCTATTATCGGTGTAGGCTTTTTGCTGTTTTCCAAAAAGGAATCCCATAAGAATGTAGCCATGATTTTGGTAGGCTTTGCTATTTTGATGTTTGGTATGGATACCATGAGCGGAGCGGTTAAGCCTTTGGCGGATGTTCCGGAATTTACCGGTATATTGACTGCCTTCAGCCAGCCAATATTGGGTATGCTGGCAGGCCTTATCCTGACGGCGGTAATTCAGAGCTCATCCGCTTCTGTAGGTATTTTGCAGGCTCTTTGCATAACCGGTTCCGTTACCTTTGGAACAGCTATTCCCATTATCATGGGACAGAATATCGGTACCTGTGTGACCGCCATGCTTTCCGGTATCGGTGCCAGTAAAAATGCAAAGCGGGCAGCGCTGGTTCATCTTTATTTTAACATCATCGGAACGGTGGCGTTTATGATTGTTTTCTATACCATAAACAGCTTCTTTCATTTTTCTTTTCTGAATGAAAGTGCCAATGCGGCAGGAATTGCCATGGTTCACAGTGTGTTCAATATTTGTGCTACCTTAGCACTGCTGCCTTTTTCCAAAGGTTTGGAGAAGCTGGCCTGCCTGACCATTCCCGACGATGTTCGGGAGGAGGAAGAGCTTTCTCTTGGGGACAGAGATTTCAAGCTTCTGGATGCCCGCTTTCTGGAGACCCCCGGATTTGCGGTGCAGCAATGCCGTCAGGTGGCGCAGCATATGGCCGAGCAGACTAAAGAAGCACTTTTTACCGCCATTAAGCTGGTGGACAAGTATGAGGAAAAGAAGGCACAGAAGGTTATTTTTTTGGAAAATGAAATTGACCGGTATGAGGATCAGCTGGGGACCTATCTGGTGAAGCTGGGGCAGAAGCAGCTGTCGGAAAAGGATAATCATACTCTTTCCATTATCCTTCACTGTCTCAGTGATTTTGAGCGTATTTCCGACCATGCGGTAACCATCCAGAGAGCAGCGGAAGAAATGTACAAAAAGGAGCTTTCTTTTTCCAAAAAAGCTGTAGAGGAGCTGGAGGTTTATACCAGAGCTGTTAAAGATACGGTAGAGGTTGCCTTTGAGGTATTTACTCAGGAGGATCACGATAACGCCATACTGGTAGAGCCTATGGAGGAGGTTGTGGATTACCTGAAGGCAGAGCTGAAGCAGCGGCATGTTAAACGTTTGCAGAAGGGAAAATGTACGATTGAAATGGGCTTTGTACACACAGATCTGATTACCAGCTATGAGCGTCTAACGGATCATTGTTCCAATATAGCGGTCTGCGTAAAAGAGGTGGCAGAAGATAATTACGAGACTCATGGTTATCTGGAAGAGGTAAAGAGTAAGGATAACGAAGAGTTCAGAAAGCGTTATAAGGAGCTGAAGAAAAAATATGTTCTTCCTTAAGGCTAGGATTGCTCGGATTTGAGGAGGCGGACATGGCACTGATTTATATTGTAGAGGATGACTTGAATATCAGGGAAATTGAAACCTTCTCTTTAAAAAACAGCGGTTACGAGATTCGGGATTTTGAGTCGGCAGGAGAATTTTATGCGGCTATGGCAGAAAGACTGCCGGATTTGATTCTTTTGGATGTGATGCTGCCGGATGAGGATGGATTGAGTATTGTAAAGTCTATCCGGGAGAATCCGGAAAGCAGAAAGCTGCCGGTAATCATGGTAACGGCAAAAACCACGGAGTTAGATAAGGTCAAGGGGCTGGATCAGGGAGCAGATGATTATTTGACGAAGCCCTTTGGTGTAATGGAGTTGGTTTCCCGGGTAAAGGCGCTTCTCAGACGGTGCGGTAAGGATAAGGAGAAACAGTCCTGGTTTATAAACGGAATTTCTCTGGACAATGAAAGGCATACGGTTTTTGCCGACGATAAGCGGATTGAGCTGACCTTTAAAGAATTTAAGCTTTTACAGCTGCTGCTTGAAAATGCAGGAACGGTTACTACCAGAGAAATGATTTTGGAACGGGTGTGGGGAACAGATTTTGAGGGCGAGTCCAGAACCCTGGATATGCACATCAAAACTCTGCGTCAAAAGCTGGGAGAAAGAGGAAGCATGATTAAAACCGTTCGTAATGTGGGATATTTGATTGAAGAATGAAGAAGAAAATTAATGTGCAGCTGATGGGAATCGCAACTCTGGCCATTTTATTGACCCTGATTTCCGTCAGCGCTGTTTTTTATGAGCTGTTTCGGGAACGGATATTTCAGGATTTGAAATCTCAGGCACAGCTGATTAATCAGTTATTGGAAGAAAAAAATCATACAGATGCAGGAGAGCTTGGCATTTCCTCCGCCCTCAGAGTAACCCTGATCGACTCTGACGGACAGGTGAAATATGACAGTGCTGCAGCTGCCGATGAGTTGGATAATCACAGTGGGCGCAAAGAGGTTTGGGAGGCAATGGAAACAGGAGAAGGCTACGCCAGCCGCCATTCGGATACGCTTAAGAGAGATTATTTTTATTATGCCTTTAAAAGAGCAGATGGAGATATTCTCAGGGTTTCCCAAAAAGCGGATAATCTGTTCAGTCTTTTCTATCAGGCTATACCGGTACTGATTTTTCTTATTCTGCTGCTGTTTTTACTGTGTGTAATATTTGCCCATTTTCTTACAGCCAAGCTGTTAAAACCTATAGAGGCACTTTCACAGAATATGGATGGAAGGCAGGAGCCGGAAACCTACGAGGAATTAAAGCCCTTTATGAGGACGATTTATAAGCAGCATGAGGATATTTTGAAAAGTGCAAGAATCCGTCAGGATTTTACGGCCAACGTATCTCATGAGCTGAAAACCCCCCTGACAGCGATTTCCGGTTATGCACAGCTGATTGAAAACGGAATGGCAGGAAAAGAGGATATTCTGCGTTTTTCCCACGAAATTGATCGGAATGCCACAAGACTGCTGACGCTGATTAATGATATCATTCGCCTCTCTGAGCTGGATTCCTCGGAAATGGAATATTCCTTTGAACCCATACGACTGGATTTGGTGGCGGCAGAATGTGTAGAAAATCTTAGGATGAATGCGAAGAAGCATTCTGTCAGCCTTCGCTTTGAAGGAGAGGAGGCAACGGTATTGGCAGACCGGGATATGCTGGAGGAGCTGTTGAATAACCTGTGTGACAATGCCATCCGTTACAATAACGAGGGGGGAAGTGTGCTCGTCAGTGTAAAAGCAGAGCAAAAGAGAGCGCTGCTTACGGTTCAGGATACGGGAATCGGTATTCCCAGGGAGCATCAGGATCGCATTTTTGAGCGCTTCTACAGAGTGGATAAAAGCCGTTCAAAATCTACAGGAGGAACCGGACTGGGACTGGCCATTGTCAAGCATATCGTTTTTCGATTCCATGCCCATATAGAGCTTTGGTCCGAGCCGGGAAGGGGAACCCGAATACAGATTACCTTTCCTATGAAAAATCTCCGCGATGAAATTTAGCTGTTAAGAGAAAAAAGAATGTGATATAATCAATCCAAAAACGAAAGGCGGATAATAAAATGTATTCTTTTGATGAAATTATGCAGGCTGACCCGGAAATTGCCCAGGCAATTCTGGATGAACAAAAAAGGCAGAATGACCATATTGAATTAATTGCTTCTGAAAACTGGGTGAGCAAGGCTGTTATGGCGGTCATGGGAAGTCCCCTGACCAATAAATATGCCGAGGGTTATCCGGGCAAGCGTTACTATGGTGGCTGCGGTTGTGTAGATGTGGCAGAAAATCTGGCCATTGAACGGGCTAAGAAGCTGTTTGGCTGTGACTATGTCAACGTTCAGCCCCATTCCGGCGCCCAGGCCAATATGGCAGTACAGTTTGCCATTTTAAATCCCGGAGATACCATTATGGGGATGAATCTGGATCACGGCGGCCATCTGACCCATGGAAGTCCGGTGAATATTTCCGGTAAATATTTTCATGTTGTACCCTATGGAGTAAATGAAGAGGGATTTATCGATTATGATGAGCTAAGAAGAATTGCCCTTGAAGCAAAGCCGAAGATGATTATTGCCGGTGCCTCTGCTTATGCCAGAACCATTGATTTTAAGAGATTCAGAGAGGTGGCAGATGAGGTGGGTGCTGTTTTAATGGTAGATATGGCCCATATTGCCGGTTTGGTGGCAGCAGGCTTACATCCCAGTCCCATTCCTTATGCGGATGTGGTAACTACCACTACCCATAAGACCTTAAGAGGTCCAAGGGGAGGTTTGATTCTTTCCTCGAAAGAGGCTAACGAGAAATATAATTTCAATAAGGCAATTTTCCCGGGAACCCAGGGGGGACCCCTGATGCATGTAATTGCGGCTAAGGCAGTCTGCTTTAAGGAGGCTCTTAGTGAGGAGTTTAAAGCTTATCAGCAGGGAATTATCGATAATGCACAGGCTCTCTGCAAAGGATTGATGAAAAGGGGAATTAAGATTGTATCCGGCGGAACGGACAACCATCTGATGCTGTTGGACTTGTCCGCTTTTGATCTGACCGGTAAAGAGGTGGAGAAGTGGCTGGATCAGGCACATATTACGGCCAACAAAAATACCATACCAAACGATCCCAAATCAGCCTTTGTAACCAGTGGTATACGCCTGGGAACTCCGGCAGTTACCTCAAGGGGAATGAAGACAGAGGATATGGAATGTATTGCCGAAGCCATTTCTCTGATAGTGAAGGAAAAGGAAGCGGGTATCGGTGCAGCCAGGGTTATTGTGGATGAGCTGACGAATAAATATCCTCTGGATTAATTCAGAAATTTACTTTACATAGACATAATTAAGCGGGGAAATTCACTTCCCCGTTTTTTTAAAGAATTATATTGCCTGGCAAGGAAGAATGTGGTAAAATATCTCTCGTTGACAAACAAATGTATGCCACAGAAAAACAAAACGAGAGAATAAGCCATGAAGAAAGCAAGTAATTATTTTGTAGTAAAGGAGAAAGCGGTTCCGGAGATTTTACTGAAGGTTCTGGAGGCAAAAAAGCTGATGGAAACGAAGAAGGTGCCTACTATACAGGATGCCGTGGATCAGGTGGGAATCAGCAGAAGCTCTTTTTACAAATATAAGGATGATATTTTTCGCTTTCATGATAATTCCCAGGGAACCACACTGACAATGACCTTAACCATAGATGATGAACCCGGTATCTTATCGGAAGTGTTAAGAAGTATTGCAGATTTTGGTGCTAATATTCTGACCATTCATCAGAGTATACCCATCAATGGAATTGCCACCTTAAGTCTCAGTATCCAGGTACTCCAGACCACGGGGGACATTGCCGGGATGCTGGAGAAGCTGGAAGGGCAGCGGGGAGTACATCAGGTAAAGCTCTTGGCAAAGGAATAGCAAGGAGGAATTATGGTAAAAGTAGCTGTGTTGGGATACGGTACCGTAGGAAGCGGTGTTGTAGAGGTGTTGGAACAGAATAAGGAAAAAATCAATCTGCGTGCGCTGGAAGAGGTGGAGCTTAAGTACATTCTGGATTTAAGGGATTTTCCCGGAGACCCTTATGAAAATAAAGTGGTTCACGATGCCCAGCTGATTCTGAATGATCCTGAAATTCAGGTAATCTGTGAAACCATGGGAGGGATTGAGCCGGCCTATACCTTTTCCAAACAGGCATTGCTTAACGGAAAGAGTGTATGCACCTCCAATAAGGAGCTGGTGGCAGCTCATGGACCGGAGCTGTTAAGACTGGCAAAGGAAAACAAGTGCAATTATCTGTTTGAAGCCAGTGTAGGGGGTGGGATTCCCATTATCCGTCCTATGAACTACTCCCTTACAGCAGAGGAAATTGATTCCATTATTGGTATTTTAAACGGAACAACCAACTATATTTTAACGAAGATGGATAGGGAAGGTGCTGATTTTGAGGATGTATTAAAGGAAGCACAGGAAAAGGGGTATGCGGAAAAGAATCCCCAGGCAGATGTGGAGGGCTACGATGCCTGTCGTAAAATTGCCATTCTCTCTTCTTTAATGACAGGGAAATACGTAAAGTATCAGGATATTTACACGGAAGGGATTACCCAAATTACGGCACGGGATTTCCAATATGCCAAATTAATGAACAAATCCATTAAGCTGTTGGCAATGAGTAAGGAAACACCGGATGGATATATGGCAATGGTCTCTCCCTGCCTGATTGACTGTGAGCATCCCCTTTATAGTGTGCGGGGAGTATTCAATGCCGTTTTTGTTCACGGGAACATGCTGGGAGATTCCATGTATTATGGAAGAGGGGCAGGAAAGCTGCCCACAGCCAGTGCGGTGGTTTCCGACATCATCGACTGTGCAAGACATATCGGTAAAACGGTGACCTGTATCTGGGAAGAAGAGGAAGTTAAGCTGATGGATTTTGAACAATCCCAAAGAAGATTTTTCCTTCGGGTAAAGACGGAAGGTATGGATAAGGCAAGGCAGCTTTTTGGTTTTTCTGAAATCATGGAAGTGGCTGAAGGAGAATTTGGATTTATTACGCCGGTGCTTACAGAAGGGGAGTTTAAGAAAAGAGCCGGTCAGCTTCCGGAAATGATCAGCCGTATCCGTATTGAGGAGCAGCAGTGAGGAGTGTGATGAACATGAAATATATTATTGTTTTAGGAGACGGCATGTCGGATGAGCCTATTGCTTCCCTGGGAGGAAAAACTCCCCTGGCTTATGCCGATACGCCGACATTGGATAAATTAAGCAAAAAAAGTGAAATCGGTTTGGTGCAGACCGTACCGGAGGGAATGAAACCGGGGTCAGACACAGCTAATCTGGCAGTGATGGGTTATGACCCCAAAATATACTATTCGGGACGTTCTCCTCTGGAGGCTTTAAGCATAGGCGTACCTATGGAGGATGATGATATTGCCATCCGCTGTAACATTATCACCATTTCCGAGGAGGATGTACCCTTTGAAGAGCAGAGGATTATCGACCACAGCTCGGGAGAAATCAGCACCCGGGACTGCGCACAGCTTCTGGAAGCAGTAAGGAAAGAGCTGGAAGGAAACGGTTACTCTTTTTATTTGGGAACCAGCTATCGACACTGTCTGATTTGGAAAGGGGGAGAGGTGGTTGAGCTGACTCCTCCCCATGACGTACTCACCCAGAAGGTAGGAGACCATCTGCCTGCAGATCCGGTGCTTAGGGAAATGATGAAAAAAAGCTATGAAATTTTAAAGGATCATCCTCTTAACCAAGAAAGAAAGAAGCAGGGCCTTAGTCCGGCAAACTGCTGCTGGTTCTGGGGAGCAGGAACCAGACCTGCACTGAAGAATTTCCAGGAAAAAACCGGAAAAAAGGGTATGGTGATCTCAGCAGTGGATCTGCTTAAGGGGATTGCAAGGGGAGCAGGAATGGAAGCTCCCGTAGTGGAAGGAGCTAACGGAGGCCTGCATACCAATTATGAAGGAAAGACGAACCGGGTAATAGAGGCTTTGTGCCGGGAGGATTATGATTTCGTTTATTTACATGTAGAAGCCCCGGATGAAATGGGGCATCAGGGAAGTGTGGAACGAAAGGTTGAGGCCATTGAATATCTGGATAAGCGGGTATTAGGGCCTTTGACTAAGACACTAAAGGAAGAAAAAGTAGATTTCAGACTGCTTGTGCTTCCTGACCACCCTACGCCCGTAAGAGTAAGAACCCATACCTCCGACAGTGTACCCTATCTTTTGTATGACAGTACGTCCGAAGGGGATTACCAATGGAATTACAACGAGGAAGAGGCAAAAAAAAGCGGAAGATATATTGCAGAGGGGTATACCCTGATTGACAGACTGTTTGAAACAACGGAGGTTATTGAATCATGAAAAGAGTAGTAAAATTCGGTGGAAGCTCCCTTGCCAGTGCACAGCAGTTTATGAAGGTGGGAGAGATTATCCGTTCCCAGGAGGATCGTAAATATGTGGTTCCTTCGGCACCGGGTAAACGCTTCGATGGAGATACCAAGGTTACGGATATGCTCTATGACTGCTACCGTACAGCAGAGGAAGGAAAGGATTTTTCCGATAAGCTGAAGGCCATAAAGGCAAGATATGATGAAATCATCGCCGGATTACAGCTGCCTTTATCCTTGGACAGTGAATTCAAAACCATTGAAACGAATTTTCAAAAGCAGGCGGGTGAAAATTATGCAGCCAGCCGTGGGGAATATTTAAACGGAATTATTATGGCGGACTATCTGGGCTTTGCTTTTGTGGATGCGGCACAGGTTATCTTTTTTAAGGAAGACGGAACCTATGATGAAGAAAAAACAAAGGAGATTCTGGCTGCGGAGCTTTCCAAACATGACAGAGCTGTCATACCTGGATTTTACGGAAGCCTTCCCGATGGTACGGTAAAGACCTTTTCCCGTGGGGGCTCGGATATTACCGGTTCTATTGTGGCTCAGGCCGTACATGCAGATGTTTATGAGAACTGGACGGATGTTTCCGGCTTTTTGATTGCAGATCCCAGAATCATTCACCAGCCCGTTGGGATTGAGACTATCACCTATAAGGAATTGCGGGAGCTGTCTTATATGGGGGCAACGGTTCTTCACGAGGAGGCTATTTTTCCGGTAAGAAAAGAGGGGATTCCTATTAATATCCGTAATACCAATAAGCCGGAGGACAGCGGAACCTGGATTGTGGAAAGCACCTGTCAGAAATCCAAATATGTGATTACCGGTATCGCCGGAAAAAAAGGCTTTTGTGCCATCAATATTGAAAAGGATATGATGAATTCGGAAATCGGATTTGGCAGAAAGGTATTGAATGTATTTGAAGATAACGGAATTTCCTTTGAGCATGTCCCTTCCGGTATAGATACTCTTACGGTTTTCGTTCATCAGGATGAGTTTATGGATAAGGAGCAGCAGGTGGTTACCGGAATCCATCGCCTGGCTAAGCCGGATACCATCGATATTGAGGCGGACCTGGCATTAATTGCCGTTGTGGGAAGAGGAATGAAGTCTACCCGGGGTACGGCAGGAAGAATTTTCTCTGCATTGGCTCATGCTAAAGTAAACGTGAAGATGATTGATCAGGGCTCCAGTGAGCTGAATATCATTATCGGTGTTACCAATGATGATTTTGAGGCAGCCATTCGTGCTGTTTATAATATGTTCGTAGAACCAATCCTGTAAACAGCAGGTGGAAACAGATGAAATAAAGAATAGACCCATGAAATAGCTTATTTCCGGGTCTATTTTAAATTAATCCTATAAATTGAGTGGAAATTGGGATAAAATTGGAAAAAAGACAAAAAATTAAAATATTTCAAAGAAAATTGTTGACAAATTATTTTTTGGTGCTATAATAAAACCATAAACAAAAGAGAAAAGAAGATAAGATACTCAAGAGGAAAATGAGTAAATACGAAAGAAAGGAAGGTACGGACCACCAAAAACTTAAGTTCACCTTAGTTTGACAGAAGCCGAATTCATGAAAGGTACATAGAGCTTTCCTTAGTGTACAGAGGATTCAGATTAAAGTACAAAAGATAAAATACTTCAGAAATACCAATTTTGAAGTGACGACAGTGAAAGAGAATCGGTTTCAAGGCTTATAGGTGAGAGCCTCAAAGGAATTGGACTTTCAGTACATCAGTTAAGGTAATGATAAGCAGATACAGCACATTACAGTACCGGGGGTACAGATGAAGATGGAACGAAGACAAAGTACAAGTAAATAGGGAACAAAGTGAGAAAGAAGAGATGGAGGGTAGGCCATTGGAAATCACAATATAGAGGCGGGTATCGATAAAATGGATTGATACCCGCCTCGAATTTTGGTATACTGGACAAAATAATTAACTGCCTTCAGACAGGCATAAAGTGCGTAAGATAAAGCATAATCAATAAGAACAGAAGAAGAGTGGATAATAAAATGAGTAATAAAGTAAATGGCTATGAGGGATTAAGTCCCGAAGAGAAAAGAGAATTGAGGCGGCAGAGAAGGATACGAAATCTGATCGGGGCATACATAGGACTTATCCTGGTTTTGGCATGTTTTATTTTGGGAGGAATGTTTGGTGTACGGGCATTGACCAAGTTCATCGAGGAACGAAAGGAAAATAATTCCGGGGAAGAAATCATGTCTGAAAGCTGGGAGGAAGATCTTCAGTTTATAGAAGAGGAGACAGAGGTGGAGGTACAGCCGGATACATCCCGTCTTCTGGATGAAATCATAGAAGCCCGTATTTCGGAGATGACCCTGGAGGAAAAGGTGGCGGGCCTTTTCATTGTCAGACCGGAGGATATTACCGGTGTGAATACGGCCATACAGGCGGGAGAGGGAACAAAGGAAGCCCTGCAGAACCATCCTGTTGGCGGAATTATTTATTTTAATCAGAATATTAAGTCT
>JBJELS010000097.1:0-13993 GCA_051879275.1 Lachnospiraceae bacterium | reverse complement strand
AATCCTGATCCCTGAACATCAGGTTATGGGCACGCAGAGCCAGAATGATATTATGCTGGATTTCCAGATTCTCCGGATCCGCCAGATTCTCAATATGGAAAAACTGCTCGACCTTGGAAACACCCCGTTCCGTCAGATTAACGATCTTATCCTTTTCGTTTACAATAAAATCTCCGGTTTCCTCCTGAACAACTCCCATAATAGCATCCATTTTGGATAAGTCTTCCATGTCCTCACCGCGCTCCAGCTGGCGGGCCAGAATATCACAGGCCTCATAAAGTCTGGTGGATTTACCGCTTTGGCCGGAAATGATCAACGGGGTTCTGGCTTCATCGATCAGCACCGAGTCCACCTCGTCGATAATGGCATAGTGCAGGTCTCTTAGTACCAGCTGTTCCTTATAGATCACCATATTATCACGAAGATAATCAAATCCCAGCTCATTATTGGTCACATAGGTAATGTCGCACCCATACTGTTCTCTTCTCTCCTCCGCAGTCAGGCCGTTTAATACCACGCCTACCTTCAGTCCTAAAAATTCGTGAACCTGTCCCATCCACTGGGCATCACGTCCGGCCAGGTAATCATTGACCGTAACCACGTGGACTCCTTTTCCCTCAAGGGCATTCAGATAGGCGGGAAGGGTGGAAACCAAAGTCTTACCTTCACCGGTTCTCATTTCCGCGATACGCCCCTGATGGAGAATGATTCCCCCCATCAGCTGCACACGATAATGCTCCATTTTCAACACGCGCCTGGCTGCCTCCCGAACGGTGGCATAGGCTTCGGGAAGCAGATCATCCAGGGTTTCTCCCTGTGTCAGCCTTTCCTTATATTCTTTCGTCTTTCCTCTAAGCTGTTCATCGGATAAAGCCTCCATTTCAGGCTTCAGCTTCTCAATCTGCTCTACAATAGGCAGGATTCTTTTCAGTTCACGCTCACTATGGGTACCAAATACTTTGTCAAAAATTTTCATCTTTGTCTTCTACCTCTATTCTGCATTCTCAACTTTTCAGAGCAAAACTTTAACGTATATTGTATCAGATTAGCCCGGTTTATTCAACAGGCTTGCTTTACCCATAAATCTTAAGTTTTTATGAACAAATATCAACAATTTGTACAAATATCGTCCTCTCTTTTTTTCTTGACCGTCTTTGTCCAAAATGGTATAATTTGCCCGAGAGGTAAAGCTATATTAATTTTAATTTAAGGAGGGTTACATGCTTATGGATTATTCAGCAGAATACAAACAGAAATTGGTTTCCGCCGATGAGGCGGCAAAAGTGGTTCAGTCAGGTGATTGGGTTGACTTCGGTTGGTGTACCGGTACTCCCGATGCTCTGGATAAGGCTCTTGCAAAACGTACCGACGAATTAAAGGACGTTAAGTTCCGCGGCGGCGTGCTGTGCAGACCTCTTGCCATTATGGAAAGAGAGGATGCCGGTGAACACTTTATCTGGAACTCCTGGCACATGTCCGGTATCGAGAGAAAATATATTGCCAAGGGCTGTGCTTATTACGCACCTATCCGTTACTCCGAATTACCCAGATACTGCAGAGAGATTGCTACTCCCAGTGATGTGGTAATGATTCAGGTTGCTCCTATTGACAAGCATGGCTTCTTCAACTTCGGACCTAATGCTTCCCATCTTTCCGCTATCTGTGAAAGGGCAAGAACCATCGTTGTTGAAGTAAATGAAAATATGCCCCGCTGTCTGGGTGGTTTTGAAAACGGTATCCACATTTCCCGTGTAGATTACATCGTTCAGGGTGAAAATCCCACTATTGCCGAGCTGGGTGCTGCCGCTCCTTCTGAAGTGGATAAGGCTGTTGCCGAGCTGATTGTTAACGAAATTCCCAACGGTGCCTGCTTACAGCTGGGTATCGGCGGTATGCCCAACGCCGTAGGCTCCATGATTGCAGAGTCCGACCTGAAGGATTTGGGTGTACATACCGAAATGTATGTTGATGCTTTCGTTGATATTGCCAAGGTAGGAAAGATTACCGGTGCCAATAAAAACATAGATCGTTTCCGTCAGACCTACGCATTTGCGGCAGGTACCAAGAAGCTGTATGATTATATTGATGACAACCCGGAGCTGTTAAGCGCTCCCGTTGACTACACCAACGATATTCGCTCCATCAGTGCACTGGATAACTTTATCTCCATTAACAATGCAGTAGATATCGACTTGTTCGGCCAGGTAGGAGCCGAATCCTCCGGTATCAAGCATATCAGCGGTGCAGGCGGACAGCTTGACTTCGTACTGGGCGCTTATCTGTCCAAAGGCGGAAAGAGCTTTATCTGTCTTTCCTCCACCTTCAAGGATAAGGAAGGCAATCTGAAATCCAGAATCATGCCTACCCTGAATACCGGTTCTGTAGTAACCGATACCCGTACCAACGTTCACTATGTGGTTACTGAGCATGGTATGGTTAATTTAAAGGGTCTATCCAGCTGGCAGAGAGCTGAGGCTCTGATTTCCATCGCTCATCCTGATTTCAGAGATCAGCTGATTAAGGATGCTGAGAAAATGAACATCTGGAGAAGAAGCAATAAATAAAGATCAGGTAAAACAAAGGCCGAAGCTATGAAGCTTTGGCCTTTTTCATTATCTTCTGCTTTTTTTCGCCTTCTCAAAAATCTCCCCAAAGGCTTCCCTATAGGGTGGTCTGGCCACTCCGTACTCGGTAACGATGGCAGTAATCAAATCATGGTCAGTAACGTCAAAGGCCGGATTGAACACCTTTATTCCCTGAGGAGCCATGCGCTGGCTGTACCACATCTCGGTAACCTCCTCCGGCTTTCTTTCCTCAATGGGAATCTGACTGCCGCTTTCCAGACTCATATCGATGGTGGAGGTTGGTGCACAGACATAGAAGGGCACATTATATCGTTTTGCCACTGCTGCCACTACACTGGTACCAATCTTATTAGCCGTATCCCCATTGGCTGCCACACGGTCACAGCCCACAAAAACTGCATTTACCCAGCCGTTTTTCATCACCATGCCGGACATGTTATCGCAGATCAGAGTCACATCCACTCCTGCCGAATGAAGCTCATAGGCAGTCATCCTGGCTCCCTGCAAAAGCGGTCTGGTTTCATCCGCAAAAACCCTGAGCTTATAGCCTCTCTCCTGCCCCAGATAGATGGGGGCTGTCGCCGTTCCGTATTTACTGGTGGCCAACTGTCCCGCATTACAATGGGTCAAAATTCCATCCCGGGGCTTCACCAGGGAAAGACCGTATTCCCCAATCATTTTACATGTCCAAACATCTTCTTCCTTAATGGCAAGCGCTTCCTGCTCCAAAGCCTTTAGCAGGACGGGAAGGGGATTATTACGATTTTCCAGACAAATCCTTTCCATTCGGTTTAACGCCCAGGAGAGATTGACTGCTGTAGGACGGGAGGAATCCAGATAAGCCTTTTTCTGCTGAAACTCCCGGTAAAAATCTTCAAAATTCCCGGCTTCAATCTGCGAAGCTAAGATATATATTCCAAAGGCCGCAGCCACGCCGATGGCAGGAGCTCCTCTCACCTTCAAAAGGTAAATAGCCTCCCAGATTTCCTGCGCAGTTTTCAGCCGAATAAGCTCAGTTTTCCCCGGCAGCTTTGTCTGGTCAATAATTACCAGCTCTTTTGCTTTCAGATCAATATCTACGGTTTCATAGTCCAGAATCGATTTCTTTTCCATAATCAGTTCCTCCCTTTATGGCTGCATCCCATTTCCTTTTGGATAATTCGATTAAAATTGAAGGCAAATAAAAGACCGGTGGTCAGAGCAGCCAGAATATCTGCAATAGGCTGTGCATAATAAATTCCCATTACTCCAAAGAATTTAGGTAAAACCAGAGCCAGAGGTATCAACAAAATAATCTTGCGAAGCAGTGCCAAAAATAAGGATATTTTTGCCTGCCCCATTCCCATAAAAGCGGACTGGCATACCATCTGTACTCCAAAAATCCAGATTCCTGCCATAAATATGGGCATCACCTGCCCTACCAGCTGAATTAATTCTTCATCCTGGGTAAACATTCTTGCAAAAATCTCCGGGAAGAAAACCGTAATCAGGCAGGACAGGGTAGAGGCTGTCAAAATGATTACCGCTGAAACCTTCAGTGTCTGCACAATTCTCTCCCTGTTATGAGCACCAAAATTGTAGCTGATGACAGGCTGAGTCCCCTGCTGAACCCCCTGTAGTGGCACAACAATCAGCTGCATAACGCTTTGCATAATGGTAAGGGAGCCCACATATAAATCTCCTCCATATTGCTGTAATCCGCTGTTTAAAACGATGGAAACCAGACTTTCTGTGGACTGCATGGTAAAAGGGGCTATTCCTAACGCTGCCACACTTCCCATAATCTTCCGGTCCGGCTTCAGATTCCATACTCTGATCCGAATACCGGAACGCTTAGACACCAGAAAGGATACTACCCATAGGCAGCTGCAAAGCTGGGAAAGCACTGTAGCAAGTGCTGCTCCCCTCACCCCCATGTGGAAGCCAAAGATAAGAATGGGGTCCAGCAGAATATTGATTATTGCTCCAATCAGTACCGACAGCATGGCGGTACGGGATTTCCCCTGTGAGGTAATAAACATATTCAGTCCCAGCGACAGCTGCACGAAAATGGTCCCCCACAGATAAATTCCCAAATAATCCGTTGCATACCCAATGGTGTTTTCACTTCCTCCAAAGGCCATAATCACCGGCTCCTTTGTCAGCTGAAAGAAAACCGTTAAAATCAGAGAAAAGCAAAGCAGCATGGTAACTGCATTTCCCAAAATCTTCTCCGCCATATCTCTTTTGCCTTTTCCCAGCCAGATAGCGGCCCTGGGAGCTCCGCCCATCCCTGCAAAGGCACTGAAGGCTGATATAATGGTAATTATGGGAAAGCATACTCCTATGCCGGTAAGTGCTGTTCTTCCCACCTGTGGAATATGGCCGATATAAATACGATCCACAATACTGTAAAGAACATTGACAGCCTGGGCAATCACTGCCGGGACAATCATACTAAACATCAAAGACCCCAAAGGAGCAGTCCCTAATTTTTCATCCTGATAATTCTCCGTAACTATTACCCCCTTATCCCCGCTAAAAGGGCATCCTTATGGATGCCCTTAGGTTTAGTTTACTTATTTATTTTACATCAGATTAAGCTTTTTCGCAACTAATTCGCGCCTACCTCAAGCTTCATATCCCCCTCCTTTATCCATCCTTTCTTTCGCATAAGCTCTGAAATCCCAAAGGAAAGGACTGCCGGAATAAAAATCTGAACCAACAAAATTTTCCCTAAAACGATTGCCGGGGCTTCTCCTGCTTCCACCATAACCTGCCATGTATTAATCTGCCCTACCAGACCCGCTGTTCCCATACCAGACCCGGCAGGATTATTGGCCATTTTAAACACCAGGGTTGAAAGCGGTCCTGTCACTGCGCTGGCTATGATGGCAGGAAGCCAGATCACCGGTTTTTTTACTATATTTCCAATCTGAAGCATACTGGTTCCCAATCCCTGTGCCAAAAGGCCGTTAACCCGGTTCTCCCTGAAGGAGGCCACAGCAAATCCAATCATGTTTGCCGCACATCCTGCTGTTGCCGCTCCCGCTGCCAGCCCTTCCAGACCGAGGATAATTCCCAGAGCAGCCGAGCTGATGGGAAGGGTTAAAATCATCCCCATTAATACGGAAACTATAATGCCCATTAAAAAAGGGGCCTGAACGGTTCCCCAATTTACCAAGGTCCCCAGCCAGGTCATAAAAGTGGAAATGGGCGGCCCCAGAATCAGTCCCACTGCGCTGCCGGATATTATGCAGCAAAAAGGAGTAATCAGAATATCCATCCTGGTTTTTCCCGAAATAAGTCTCCCTATATAAATGCTTACCATTGCGGCGAGAAAAGCCCCCAAAGGTTCTCCCGGGCCTGACAAAACAATTGTTCCCTCCACGAAGACCATACCAACCAGAATTTTAGAAGCAAAGGCTCCTGTCATACCGGAAACGGCGGCAGAGACCAGTACCAGAGGTTCCGCTTTCAAACGCAGTGCCGTTGTGCATCCGATTCCTGCTCCGGTGACTGCTTGGGCCAGCTTCCCCATCATAACCATAAAGCCTCCCACATTTCCCGGAATCAGACTCCCTATCTGTGTGATTATAGTTCCGATAATCAGAGTGGCAAACAGGCCTGCAGCCATACCACTTAATCCATCAATAAAAACTTCCTTAATTATTTTTCTCATCCTGCTCTAATCCCCGGTTATTCAACCTGCTCCTTATATATGTATATTCATATGTCTTGTCACTTAGAATACTTTAACACGATTTACACAGGATTACAAGTTATACTATATCCCCCATTCCAATAAAATATAGTCTGTAAGTGCTGCCAGAAATTCTGTATTCGTTGGCTTACTCCGGTCAGAATGTACCCGATATCCAAAGACCTTTTCCCATTCCTCCTGATTTCTCCCATTCCAGGCTAAAGTGATTGCATGACGAATACCATGCTCAACTCTTCCTGCCGTAGTCTGGTGCTTAGCTGCAATGGCGGGATACAGCAGCTTGGTTACACTTTCCAGCTCCTGAGGCATCTCAAGGCATTGCATGATTCCTGTTTTTATATAGGAAAAGCCATTTAAATGTCGTCCTATTCCCAAACGAGTGAGGTAGTGTCCCACCGGTGGCCTCTGGGTGGCTGTATAGGTCTTTTCTCCACCAAAGGACAGGGTCAGCTTCAATCCCCTGTTTTCCTTCAGCATTTCAAATAACTGCAAAAAGGTTTCCGCCGTCCAATTCTCACAACTGATGCTTTCTTCCTGAACCATTTGTGCTGCCATACTGCTTATCATACTTTTTTCCTCACCTTTCTCATTATAATATGACATCTTTTATCCACTTTGTTCTTTACTTTTTTCAAGCAGAATGTTAAAATTTTATCGTGCTAAAACATTACCCTGTTAATATTTCGCATATTTTATCAGTAAAGGAGGAGTTTTGTCAGCATGATGGAAAACGAAAATTTAAAAAAATTATCACTGTCTTTAGTGTCACATCACACCAATCCCATGGATAATCTTCGCGAAAATCTTTTGATGTATATTGCCCAGCCGGATATAACCCTGAAGGGACTGGCCGATGCCTCCGGTGTTTCCATTGACACTCTGAAATCTTTGCTTTACGGCAAGGTCACCGATTGTAAAATTTCTACAGCGGAAAAGCTGGCCTGTGCTCTCGGTGTCAGTATAACGGAGCTGATTGGCTCTAAGTCCATTGATCCCATCAGCATTAGGAATGTTGCAAATTGTCGTCTTTTACCGGAGCATCAGCTGTATCTGGTGCGCTGGCTCATCAACCGTCAGGTGAATATGGCACTGGAGAATAAGAGACGAGGTCGAAAGGTCATTTCCGTCATTAAACCCCTGCTTAGAAATAATTCGTTAAAAATGACCAATATGATGGAGCCTTTATGTATAGACCATCTTCCCGAAAGCGTAAAGGCCAACGTTTTTTTGGGACTGGAGCTGACCTGTGACCACTATATGCCCTATTTTTCTCCCTATGATGTGCTTTTACTGGCAGCTGACCGTGAGGGACTGGACGGAGAATTCTGTGCAATAGTTTATTACGATACCATTTTTATTGTCCGAAAGCATATCTATACGGAAGAGGGGCAGACCCAGGTAGAATATCTTGGACTTTTCGAGCCTGCATTTCGCATAAAGGAGCAGGACGTAGACAGTAAAATCGGCTATGTGGTGGATGTCTATCACCCCTGATATGGCTCCGAACAGGGCCTTTATTCTTCTTTTTCTTTTTCAATTTGTCAAAGAAGGCAAGCTATGCTAGAATGGAAGAGAATTATCAGGAAAGGATTTCATCAAATGAAGAAGGCTCTTATCATCGGCGGCGGGCCTGCCGGTCTTACTGCTGCTTATGAACTGTTAAAAAGAGGGACGGATATTGAGGTCACCCTGTTGGAAGAAAGTGACTGCTTCGGTGGGATTTCCAAAACCGTCAATTATAACGGTAATCGAATGGATATGGGGGGACACAGGTTCTTTTCCAAAATTCCGGAGGTTAATCAATGGTGGGATAATCTGCTTCCCATGCAGGGGGCTCCTACCTATGATGACATCGTACTGCAGCGTTCAATGCCGCTTTCTGCCGGGGGCCCGGATCCGGAGAAGGAAGATCGGGTAATGCTTACCAGGAATCGGGTATCCCGTATCTTTTTTGAAGATAAATTCTATGATTATCCTATTTCTCTTAAGCCTGAGACCTTCAAAAATTTCGGTATGCTTACTACCCTGAAGGTAGGCTTCAGTTATCTGGCCTCTGTTTTTCATAAGCTGCCGGAGGATAATCTGGAGAATTTCTATATTAACCGTTTTGGCCGTAAGCTGTATTCCATGTTTTTTGAATATTATACGGAAAATCTCTGGGGCCGCCATCCCAGCGAAATAGATGCTTCCTGGGGAGCCCAACGGGTCAAGGGCATTTCCATTTTTGCCATAATTAAGGATATGCTGGGAAAAGTCTTTAAGGTAAAAAATCGAAAGGTGGAGACCTCCCTTATTGAAGAATTTAAATATCCAAAGCTGGGGCCCGGTCAGCTCTGGGAAGTTACTGCAGATGAAATTATGAAAATGGGCGGTACCATTTTAAAGCAGGCCAGGGTAACCGGACTTCACAAAAATACCGATAACGTCATTACCTCCCTGACCTACCAAAAGGATGGGCAGGAATATACCTTGGAGGGCGATTATTTCATTTCTTCCATGCCGGTGAAGGATTTAGTGGCCGGAATGAACGATGTACCCGCCAATGAAGCAAGAATTGCCGCCGGTCTTCCCTATCGGGATTATATGACTCTGGGGGTATTACTCCCAAAAATCAATCTGAAAAATAAAACAGAGATTAAGACTATTGGAAATATCGTTCCCGACTGTTGGGTTTATGTTCAGGATCGAAGGGTAAAGCTGGGACGTTTCCAGATTTATAATAACTGGTCTCCTTATATGATTAAGGATTTGGAAAACACAATCTGGATCGGTCTGGAATATTTTGTTAATGAGGGAGATTCATTCTGGAATATGACAGAGGAGGAGTTCTCCCAGGTGGGAATCCGGGAAATGATTCAGCTGGGACTGATTGATTCTGCCGATCAGGTTATAGACACTCATATGGAAAAGGTAAAAAAGGCTTATCCTGCTTACTTTGATACCTATGATGAAATGGATACTTTGGTGACTTATCTGAAATCCATCGACAATCTCTACTGTGTGGGACGTAACGGCCAGCACCGCTATAATAATATCGACCATTCCATGTGTACCTCCTTTGAAACGGTAAAAAATATTTTAAGCGGAGAGAAAAATAAGGATAACATCTGGAATGTGAATACAGAAAAAGAATATCATGAGTCCTCTGCCGAAGAGGTGGCAGAAGTAGACTAAAGCGAAAAGAGGTGATGTCCCCGGACGCCGCCTCTTTCTTATACTTCTTATAGATTTAGAAATAATCTGTATCTCACAGGAGCATGCTATATTGTATAGACATAAATCGTATAGGGTGAGGCTTCATGGGAATAGGCTCCTTTCAGCCTAAGTCTCAGTTCATCTGCATTTTCCACCTCAATTCGGGAAAAGATATAAGTCCCTCCCAATTCTTTAAAGGCCTGTGAATCCATATATAGCTTATCATCTTCCAAAGTCAGATTTCGTACCGGCTGATAGGTATTTTCTCCATTCCCCGAATAAAGGTAGGCTCTGGCTCCCCAGGTATCGTAGAGAGCCGCAAATTCCTCTGATTTTTCCAAAGCAGGCTCTATCACCCGACGAAAGCTTTCCTTATATTCCTGGCTGTACATTCCCAGATAACCGTCCAGAGTGGCAATGCCGTTATACTGGAGCACTGCCGGGTGCATGCCGTAGGCAGCTGCCCACTCTCCCTGATAATCTATTTCGTCTTTTATCTGCTCAAATAAATCCTCTGAATAGAATTCTCCAAAGGACAGCTGACTGCTCTTCTCTTTCTTTAACAGCTCGTAAGCATGATGATAAATATTGCTGTAAAAATCATTATAAACCTGTGGCGCAAGCATACAGATCAAAGTTCCTGTTAAGGCCACACTGTAAGCAACTCCCTTTCCCACATCCCTTTTCTTTTCCCCAAAAAGAAATATCTTTTGGAGACATAAAAAGAACAGCAGGTACCATAAAAAAGGATTAAAGTAAATGGTTCGATTAAACTGAAAGCCGGTTAAGGGCGGAAGCAGTGCTTCAAATAAGTCCCGAAAAGGCTTATAGTCGTAAAAGCCGTAAATCAGACAGTTAAACAGAATCAACAAAAAAACCAGATTGACCGGCTCCCTGTAAACAGCCTTCTTCCTTCCCTTCCTAATCAGATTCAGGTTTACTGCCAAAATCACCATGAGGCAAATCCAGAGAATCCAGTATCCGTGGGAATCCTCTCCATGAAATACGGGGGTGGTCATTCCTTCCAGTACCTTATCCACCACCTCACCAAAAGAAGAATCCGCATTGACCATAGTACTGCGGATGGTCACCGTATCTCCAAACAGCATTTCCCGAAACAGCCGATACTCCCAAACCATATACCCGGCTGCCAGCACCGGTACTGCTGCAGACAGTGAAAAGGGAAATTTTCTGCCGCGAATCCAGAGGATAAGCACAGCACAAACCAAATAGGCCAGCAAAAAGAATCCAAAATAAGAAAAATAGGAAATCAGTGGATAGGCAAAAAGGGCAATATACCATACCGGCTTAGGCTTCAAATAAATCCTGCGCAGGATTACCACCACCAGGGGAATAGAGGTAAAGGCGATTCCATAGACCGGAAAAACCGGAATCAGGCAAAAACCTGCCGCTGTCAGCCAAATGAGACCTCGAAAGCGAAGATATTCCTGCCCGTAAACCTCCTTGGCAAGAAGCAGACTTCCCCCAAAGCCAATAAGCATTTTTAAAAGATTTCCCGCAACATAGGCTGCATAGGGCGGTAAGCACACATAAAGCAGATTATACAGGGAAAACTCGCTTCCCAGGGTGTCCCGGCTGACTCCCCCCAGCATAGGAGCGGGTATCCCCTGAGAGAAAAAAAGGCCGGCTTTCTTCAGCATGGTATTATGGGCCACAAATAAATCCAAATTATCATGTATGGCTACAAAGCTGTGTTCTCCCCAGGCTGTCATTACCACGAGCTGTGCCAGAAATAAAGCAGCAATAACAAGTACATACCAGTTTTGCTTTAATCCTTTTTTATTCATCGGACTCTCCCAAACGATACTTTTTCTTTTCCATCAGATCAGCAATGGTGACCCCGTCAACCACCATATTAATTGCACCCGCCAGCTTCCTCCACACATCTAAAGTCTCGCATTCATCACAGCGTTCGCATTGATTGACCTCGTCCTCCAGACAGGCTACAGGGCTTAAATTCCCCTCAGTCAGCCGAAGAATCATTCCTACCGTATATTGAGAGGGGTCCTTGGACAGATGATAGCCTCCCTGGGCCCCTCTCACGCTTTTTACATATCCGGCCTTATTTAACAATCCGATAATCTGTTCCAGATATTTTTCCGATATTCCCTGACGCCTTGCAATATCCTTAACTTTAATGCTTTCTCCGGTATTGTGCATAGCCAGATCCACCATGACCTGTACAGCATAGCGTCCCTTTGCTGAAATTTTCATTGGACCTCCATTCTTAACATCCGTTGCTCATTCATAGTATTGATGTTAAATTGTAAAATATCAATCCTGAATAATTATACTGGCTTCATATTGTGTACTGATAAATTCTTTGATTTCCAGGGAATGCAGTGCCTGCAGAAGCAGGATAATTCCCTCCTCCCCGGCAGCTTCTTCCCGGATAGCCAGAATCCGGCTCAGCTCTGTGGCCGCCATAGAATCCTTCGCTTCCAGAGCCAGATATTGACCCGGTTCCAAACCGGCCTCTAAAAAATATCCGGTGGTAACTAAAACCAAATCCAGTTCGTTTCGGGAATTTACCAGTTCACTCTCTTCCATTTGTACTAATTCCAGCCCATAAGGATTGGCAGTCACATCCTCCCATACTGCCAGTAAATCCACATCCTGCACCAATTCCAGCAGTCCTTCCTGCCTAAGCAGCAGCAAGGCTCTGGCGTAGCCTGTAGGATTCAGGGGTACACCGATGCGGCTTCCCTGCTGAAGCTCATCCAAAGATACTGTTTTTCCCGCGTAGATTCCCATAGGCTCATAGTAGACGGCTCCGGCATTGACAAGATTAGTATCTTTTTCCTGATTATAACGTTCCAGATAAGCAGCGTGCTGAAACAGGTTGGCCTGCACCTCACCTGCCTGCACCATGGTATTAGGTGACTCATAATCTTCACAGCTGACCGGCTCCAGTACATATCCCTGCTGTCTGAGAATGGGTGCAGCTGCCTCCAGAAGCTCCCGATCCAGACTTCCTACTGCGGCGACTCTTACGGTCCCCTTCACCGGAAGCTGTGCCTCCTCATCATTAGTGACATCCATGTCATTTCCAACGACCTTATCGGTCAATGCAGCTTCTCCCGCTTTCGGCAAGGCATAGGTAATATGAATCTGTCTCTTTTCCTCCTCCGTCCGGCCTTCCTCTGTTTCTGCCGTCTGTTTTGTCAACTCCTGATCAGAAGCATTATCCTTCTTCCCACACCCTGCAGACAGTGTCAACAGCAACACGGACAGCAGTATTTTAAGTTGAATTGTATGTGTTCTCATGGAATACTCCCTTTTTCCCATTGTAATATCCTTATGATTGTATCAAAATTTTTTGTTTTTGTATACTGGATTAAACCTGTCTTCTAAGATATACTATCTTTAACAATCAGGCAAAAATGAATGTGGCAGCCGTTTTATGCTGTTCAGAAAGGATGTATCATGGTATATTTAATTCTTTTACTTTCGTTTATTGGATTTGAATTTTATTTGAAGGCCCGTGCAGAAAAGGAGCTTTCTTCTTCGGAATCCATTGCTACTCTTGGAGGAAAAATCAGACTCCATCTATACCATAATCAGGGGGCTTTTTTAAATATGCTTCAATCCAGAAGAAAATTTCTGCTTCTCCTTTCCTGTCTGTTGACCCTTGCCATTGGATGTCTGTTTCTTATTACTTTATTCAGACACGGAAATCATCTGCTAAAGCTGGGTCTCACTCTGCTTCTGGGGGGTGCCTTCTGCAATACCTACGATCGTTTGAAAAAGAAATATGTAGTGGATTACTTTTCCTTTCATACTCCTTTTCCTGCCCTGAACAGAATCGTCTTTAATCTGTCCGACTTTGCGATTTTAATTGGTTCTCTTCTTTCGGTTATGAGCAGCTGACTGATATACCGCTGTTTTTTCTGAATTTCTATCCGGATTTTATCCGGCTCTTTTTGCATATTTTCCTCCAAATTGTAAACACTAGGACAAGGTGATCCGAATAATCGGACACTGATTGATAAAATGCAGGAGGTTATATATGTCCAATTCCCAGTCTAAGCTTCAACTGAGTACATCTTTACAAAAGAATAAGGAGCTACTCCACCGGCTCCTTCCTCTGGATGACAGCTTTGACTTTGTTATCAGAGAAATCAACCTGGGGAATACTCCCTGTTTTTTTCTTGCCATAAATGGCCTTTGCGATTTTGATGTAGTGCTTAAAATTTTTTCTGAAATTCAGCTGTCTGATTTTAAGGAGGCCGGAAAAAGTCCGGCTCAGACCCTTCCCCAGCAGGTTAAGGATCAGTTTCTTTATACGCAGGTCAGCTTTTCTTCTTCCCCGGAAGAATTAATTTATTCTCTGCTTTCCGGCCCTGCTATCCTTCTCATTGACGGATATGCTCAGGCATTGATTATCGATACCCGGGAATATCCTGAGCGAAGCACCGAAGAACCGGACAGCGAAAAGGTGATTCGGGGTTCTAAGGATGGCTTTGTGGAAAATCTGGTGACCAACTGC
>JBJELS010000096.1:0-2889 GCA_051879275.1 Lachnospiraceae bacterium | reverse complement strand
AAACTAAAAAAGAGCCGGATCACCAATATGTGAGCTTTCATTATTGCAAAGAAGGGCATATTGAGCAGGAGACAGATAATGAGTTTTTCTATCTTATGTCCGGGGATTGTTCCGTTGCCATACAGGATGAGGCCGTTAAGAAATTCAGTCTGCCCATGCGGCATTACCATGGTATCAGTATTCATATTGACACAGAAGCATCTTGTGATTGCCTGCCAAAGTTTTTGAATAACAGCGGTATTACACCCATAAATGTGGCAAAGAGTATCTGCAAGGGCAATAACCTTACCGTTTTACGCTCATCGGAGGTGCTAAAGCGGATATTTACGGACATGTATGAGATAAAGGAAGAGTTGCGAAATGATTACCTGAAGCTTAAGCTGCCGGAGTTTCTTTTTCTCCTAAATCATATGGAAAGTTCTGATTTTGGCATAATCGGCACCCGTATACCCAGAACACAGGTGGAACTGGTAAAACAGGTATCCGAGTATATTGGCCGGAATATTAATGACAGAATCAGTTTAAAGGAGCTGACAATTAAATTTGGAGTATCGGCTACCTATCTGCAAAATTCCTTTCGGGCAGTTTACGGCATGCCGGTAATCTCCTTTATCCGGGCACAAAAAATGCAGAGTGCCGCCCGACTTCTCATCTATACTGAGCGGAGTATAGAGGATATTGCTGATGAATTAGGCTATATCAATGAAAGCAAGTTTTCGGCAGTCTTTAAAAAGATTATAGGGGAATCACCCAGTATATATCGAAAGGAGCATTCAAAAATTAAGATACGGTAAGAAACGGGGCTGCAAACAGCCCTGTTTTTTATTGGAGTGTATAAGTTGTTTTGGATTAATAAGTGGATGTTTTGGAGCAAAAGAAAACGTTTTGGTCATTGCATTACCGCATAAAAAAAGTATAATTAATCTTGTCCGCTAAAAAGGAGCGGATATTATTTTTGATTATATGTTAGATATAACTAATATAAGTTTTTTGTGAATTACCAGAAAGGAGGTATTATACCATTTTTATCAGAAGGAATTTATCTACAATCATTCTTGGGGCAGCACTCCTTATTGTATCTATACTTTCCCTTTTTATTGGTGTAATTAATATTAATTTGACGACACTGTTATCGGGAACAGGGGGAATGGAATTAAAGGTCTTTTTTCTGGCCAGACTGCCCAGGCTTTTGGCCATACTCTGTACTGGTGTGGGAATGAGTGTTGCGGGACTGATTATGCAGCAGCTTTGCATGAATAAATTTGTATCTCCCAGCACAGGCTCCACTATTCAGTCGGCTCAGTTTGGTATTCTGCTGTCTCTGGTGTTTATTCCCACTATGGGACTATGGGGAAGAGTGCTTCTGGCTTTTGTTGCCGCGGTTTTGGGCACCTGGATATTTGTCTGGTTTATCCAGCATATTCAGTTCAAAAATACCGTTATGGTTCCCCTGATTGGTATTATGTTCGGCAATGTGTTGGGGGGAATAACTAATTTTATCGCCTATAAATTTGATGTAACCCAGCAGCTTTCTTCCTATTTTGTAGGCTCCTTTGCTTTGATTATCAAAGGAAATTATGAGCTGGTATGGCTGGCTCTTCCCTTGGTGGTTCTGGCCTTTATTTTTGCGAACCACTTTAATATTGTGGGTATGGGAAAGGATTTTTCTGAAAATCTGGGTGTGAATTACAAGTTAGTCTTATTCATGGGACTGACGATTTCTGCCATGATTACGGCCAGTGTGGTAACGGTGGTAGGACAGATTTCCTACATCGGCCTGATTATCCCCAATATTGTAGCCATGTTTAAAGGAGATAAGATTAAGGGCAGCCTGATGGATACAGCATTATTGGGTGCATTATTCGTTTTGGTTGCAGATATAATTGCACGGACGGTCATTCTGCCCTATGAGTTGCCCATTGAACTTATTGTCGGGATTATCGGAAGCCTTTTATTTATTGCCATGTTGATTTACAAATTAAATCACGGCAGAAAGGCTATTCGTTTAAGAAAAGGAAAGGAGGAGTCTTATTGTGGATAGTGGAATAATCAGCAAAGAAATTCTGTATAAAACTAAAGAAGAGAGTGCGATTAGGGTGAAGCCCTATCGTACAGCAGCACAAAAGGCAAATATCCGTAATCTGATCTTACTGGCAGTTATTGTACTGGTGGTGTGCGGATTATATCTTATGATAAACAGCTATATGGATAACCCCCGACTGTTTCGCTATGTTTTATCCTTAAGGCTTCCCACCCTGGTGGTAATGCTTATTTCAGCCTTTGCCATCGGCGGAGCCTCTATTGTTTTCCAGTCCATCATCAATAATCGTATTGTTACCCCTTGCCTTCTGGGAATGAATTCCATGTACACCCTGGTACATACGGGGGTGGTGTTTGTGGTGGGAAGCGGCAGTATAATCGCCACAAATACGAATTTAGCCTTTGCGGTAGATTTGGTGGTTATGGGAGTTATGGCTACCTTTGTTTATTCCTGGATGTTCAGGAAAACAAGAAATAATGTACTCTATGTTTTGTTAATCGGGACGGTGCTTTCTTCCTTTTTCGGGAGCATACAGTCTACCATGATTCGTGTCATGGATCCCAATGAATATGATGCTTTGCTGGCCACACTGGTGGCGGATTTTAACAATGTAAATTCCGAGGTAATCCTGTTTTCCCTGCTGCTGATCGGGGCATTGGTGATTTTTTTATGGAAGGATTTGAAGCTTTTGGATGTAATCACTTTGGGTAAAGATCAGGCAATCAATCTGGGAGTAGACTATGACAGGACAGTACGAAGATTGATGCTGGGAGTAGTACTGTGTATAGCAGTAGCTACGGCTATGGTGGGCCCTATTTCTTTCCTGGGACTGATTATTGCCAATCTTG
>JBJELS010000095.1:0-2891 GCA_051879275.1 Lachnospiraceae bacterium | reverse complement strand
AGAAATTCAAATCCCAATTTGTGGAGGTAGTCAAAATGAAACTAGATGGTGTTGGACTATTTGTAGATGATATGCCTACAATGGTTCGTTTTTATAGAGATGTTCTAGGGTTTGAAATTGCTGAGGGAGAAAATGCGATAAATGTATATCTAATTAAAGACGGGACACTTTTTATGCTCTATGAACGAAAGAATTTTGAAAAAATGACAAATAGAAAATATGAATATATAAAAGGATTTAATGGTCATTTTGAAATTGCATTATATGTTGATACATTTGAAGAAGTTGATACGGAATATGCTAAGGCAATTGAAAAAGGTGCCCGATCTGTATTGGAACCGACAACAGAACCTTGGGGACAACGCACTTGCTATATTGCAGACCCTGAGGGCAATTTGATTGAGATTGGTTCTTTTAATCGTCCTTTTGACCGCAGAACAGATTTTAATAGAGTATAACTGATGGAGTCACAGCGATCGAAGCACTGGAAAATGTAGAGGTAATGATTTCTGAGTGGCTCGAAACCGCCGTGGAATTAGGGAGAAAGATCCCGAGTCCAAAAGAGAATAACCGGAATAAATCCGGGATTTTGCAAAAGAGAAAGAAGTAAAGAATTAAACGAGTGCATGCACGTGTACGCGTATATATATTTTCATGCGGAATATGGAAATTATAAAGCGATTGTATTAATTGAATACGGAATTATGGGAATATTTGATATGAAGCCAATCATAAAAAAAGCCGATATATAAACTGAAGCTGGGAACTCTTTTTCGTTATAAGGATGTGAGAAAATGAAGATAGAAGAAGCAAGAGGGCTCTACAACCTGCAGATCAAGGAGTATCGAGAACAGAGAGCAGCTCTTATCAAACAGAAAACGGTATTGGAGAGGAAAATGGATTCCGTTTTAGATGGAAGTTTGAGTTATGCCAATGAAGCAGCAGTATTGGAGCTTACTCTTAAGACGATTGAAGAAAAGAAGAATGAATATAGTGACTATATGGAGAAGCTTATGCAGCAGTGGTCTGCTGTAGCTGACAGAGAATCAGCGAAGCAGCAGGGTGAGGCCATGGAAAAGTATGTGGAGGATATGGGAAAGCTCATGGAGGTAGCCAGACGCCTGATGAAAGGCGGTATTGTTCCTGCAAGTGATGAGAAGAAGCTTATGGAATACAGTATGGAGCTGTACCAGATGGCCAAGAATATGGGAACTCTGGCAAAGCAAAGGGAAGAGTACGATTCTCTCTGGAAGGAGGAGAAGAAGAGTGAATATGTAGACCCCATCGATACCGCCAATAATACGGAAGCCTTTGCGGATGGCCCTCCGATTGTAGACGTGGCTGATATAATGGCTGATATTGCCTCAGGGGAATAAGCAGTATAAATTAAACGGTATTTTTCTGCCTGAATCGTATCTGTGTAAAGGATAAGGGATTGATTTTCATTTCAAAATAGAATACAGTATATATGAACAGGATGAAAAAACAGATAAACGGAGAGATTGGAAGATACGTGGCTGTAATTGATAAGAGAGAAAAGAAGGAACTAAGTGAAAGCAAAAGGCAAAGAAACAGAAGAAAGAAAAAAATGGCAAGAGGAATCGTTTTTTTGCTTTTCTTTTTGCCGCTGCTTACGGCAGCGGGAATTTATTCCTTTCAAAAGGGACGTGAACTGGGGATGGGTGCTCAGGCCGGATTATTTGTAATAGAAGTCTTTCCAAAGAAATTTCAGATTCCGGAAATTGATTTGGCGAAAGAGTTGGAGAAGAAACGGGATAAAATCAATATTCTGGTAAATAAGAGAAATCCATTGAGCAGTGATTATGAAGTGATGTTGGAGACCTTGCCGGATGGAGTTAACCGGGCAGCAAGAGAAGCCTATCAGCCTTTGTGCAGAATGCTGGAGGCCGGACGAAAGGAAGGGCTAAGCTTTGAAATTTGTTCCTCCTATCGCTCCGTTGAACGTCAGATCGAGCTTTTTGAAGAGGATTTGGAATATTGGATGAAACGGGGATATTCCTATGAAGCAGCCTATGAAGAGGTGGCAAAGGAAACCATGCCTCCCGGCTGTAGTGAGCATTCTACCGGTCTGGCCTTTGATATTGTGGCTTTAGACTATCAGATGCTAAATTCCGGACAGGAGCTGACGGCAGAGAACAGATGGCTTCAAAAGCATTGTGCTGAGTATGGCTTCATTCTGCGCTACCCTAAGGGAAAAGAGGAAATTACCCTGATCAATTATGAATCATGGCATTTTCGTTATGTAGGAGTAGAGGCAGCAAAGTATATAATGAATGAAGGAATTACACTGGAAGAGTATCTTGAACAAATAAAAATATAAAAATACAAATTTTCAGAAAACAATATAAAGAAAATTAAATAATCTGACGATATAAAGATAAATAGAAAAGGATTTCGATAAAAATATTTCTTTATGCAACATGGAGGTGGCTTATGGAAATGTATAATTCGTCAGGGAATTTAATGGTCAGCCCGATATATCAGGTTCGTCCTGTAGAAGCGGTTGCCATGTATGTCAATCCGGACCCCAAGGATGAAAAACGTGGCAGGCAGGAAGAAAGAAAAAGCAGAGCTTCTTCTCCAAAGGATGGGAAAAACTATCAGGAGATACAGAAGCAGAAGGTGGAAGATGAGAGAGCCGATTCAAAAGGAAGGACAGAAGAGGAAAATCTTCCCTTCATGCTGTGGCTTTGTATGGCGGGAGAGAATAATAAAATAAAGGAAGAATTAAAATAGCTTTCCAAAAGAGTTTATCTTTTGGAAAGCTATTTTCATCAGGTTATATTGGCATATCCCTTTTCCATAGTGATTACATAATCCATGTAAGCCGGATGCTTCTGACTGTGGGAAATCATCAGTAAGGTACGTTC
>JBJELS010000094.1:0-2928 GCA_051879275.1 Lachnospiraceae bacterium | reverse complement strand
CTACAACCGAATATGACGCCTTTAGGATAGTCCTGATAAGCTATCTGCTCCCTTAACCAGGCCATATCCCGAAGGGCAATTAACATTTCTCTAGTTAAAATTTTTCCGTTTTTAAATGTAGGATAGATATGTTCCATCTTCTTCCTCCCAAGTCAGCTTTACTCTACTATAATTACCTTTTCTTTGAGACCGATTAAATACTGCCCTGTTGCTGCTGTATGATTGTATGATTCATCCAATTCACTTCTATGCCTTTCGTATAATACAATATTCATTTTCATCCCATCATGGATAATACTGTCCGCTTTTACCCCTATACAATTATCAACCCATACTATATCCGTAGTATCTCCATAATCACGTTGCCAATTACGCAGATTAAAGCTATATCCTACATACATACCATATTGTTCGCCTTCCATTACCCGCTTTATGTTTTCTTTTTTTACCCCCTCCAATACCAATATTTCCATACATAAATCCATTGCTTGCTCCAGACTGATATTTGCTCCATCAGATATAAAGCTGTATGCTTCAGGTAAAGCCCACTCTGCTTCTCCTCCAAAGGGCAAAAAATCTTTATATTCTGCATAATTCTCCACGTCAACCCGTCCAATAAGATTTACCGTGGTACTCATATCCTTTTTTTCTTCATCACTCAAAACTGCTTCATATAAAAATTCTTCATCGTTATTCCAATGATATCTTGGAATCTCTCCCTGCATTTCTTTAAACTGGTATTCTGCATGTTCAAGAGAATAGGTAAATTTGTTTTCTCCCTGCACTACTTCATATCCAACGACGTTTCCTGTTTCATCGGTATATTGGCTTATTTGAGTATCGTTTAACTCGCCGTCACTAAATGTCTTTGTCTGTTTTGTCCAGTTTTTTGGTATCTTTATCTTTTCAGTTCTCGACTCTTCCTCTACACCTATGTTTTCAGCCACCGCTTCTTTCTCTATCCTTACAGTGAAAGTTCCTTCATTTCCACCCTGATTGCAGCCTGTTAGTATCAATAAAATAATACCTGCTGTCCTGAAAAGTATTCCAGTATTTTTTCTCATTATCCCTTCTCTCCTTTTGATGAGTTAATTCACTGTCCAGGTTACTATATAGGCGCCATCTTCATGTCCTTTGCTATTTTGACCAGGCCATATCCCAAAGGGCAATTAACATTTCTCTGGTCAGGATTTTTCCTTTGTTAAATATATGCTATTCAACAATAATTTTATTTGTATAGCGTTTTAATTCTACTGTTCGCTCAATACCTATCCGATTCATTTGATAGGCCTCTGCCTCACATTCTGTAAGGCTTCCATCCACTCCAAAACCTATTGGCCAAAAATAAAAATTTCCTTTCACTGACCGATAAGCCAAAAAACGTAGATAATATTCTTCTTGCCCTTGAACTGCTGCAGACATGCATACTTGATTTCTCGAAAAAGCTTCATATTCACCTATGGTTATGGTATATTCTCCCATTTTCTCTTCCAGCTTTAAAATATCCTTGATTTCTTCTTCCATAGCAGCTATGTACTCATCCCGTTCTATCCCCTCTGGCTCTAATACAGAAAGCTCAGAAAACTCAAGTCTTCCTTGGCCCAGATATCTCATTTCTCCTGTATGTAAGTCATTCATTAATTTATCCATATAAAACATTTCACGTGCTACGCTATTCCAATCATTCGTTATTAGTGTATATTGCAGTTGTCCACTTTCTTCCGCATAAGGATTCTTTTTTAGATAATAAAATTTGAAAGATCCACTGCCATATTCCTCTTCTTCTGCCAAGGGATATTTTCTTTCCTCTCCGCCAATTATAAATGTATATTCCTCGGTTTGATCCATAGGGATAATTAGTATCTTTTCTTTTGTCGTATAAATAGCTACTTCTCTTCCATCCCATGTTCTTACACTGCCTTCTCTATAGCCCAATTCATACATTCCAAACCACTCTGTATAGCTACCGACATAATTAATATAATCGAGAGCCTCTTCAAGTCCAATTTGCCGATGATCATATACTCCTCTTTCAGCAATCTGATTTTCTGTAAAAGAGCCTTCTTCTCCCATTTCCGGGATGACTTCAAAAACAATCTTCCCTCTTTCCATACTTACTCCCATCGTAATTAGATCCTCGATTATAGCTTCATATCCACCCACAGAAAAATATCCACCTGCCGTAAAAAAATTCTCTGTTGACTCTCGAGTAAACGACAAAAAAGGAAAACGACACTCTATTCCATTATCTCCCTCGCTCAAAGTCGCATAAATATACTGTTCAAGCCCCTCTCCTATTAATACTGCTGTAATTTTAGCCTGTGTATAATCATCATGCCTTCCAGCTACACGTCCTAAGCTCTCTATGTATAATTGGTATGTTCCATAATACTCGCTTTCTCTCAATACCTTGCTTATTTCACGAATTAACGAATCAATATATTCATTATTCTTAACCTCAACAGGTAGTAAAACCATTTCATCTTTTATGAAGTCAACTTCAGCCTTTCCCAGATTTACTATTCCATCCACCGCTTTGCTTCTAAATATCCGAATAGAAGGTCCCATTCCACTATCCGGTGATACAACCGGAACTCCCTCCTCGGATATAAAGCGATTGTCAAAGGTAAAATAGTAATACTCATCCTTTTTCTTTTCATAATGAAGATAGTAAGGCTTACTCTCTCCCATCTCAAAATTTACTATTTCGTCCGGTAAAAAAAGTATTCTATTCTCTTCCTGCTCCAGATAAATATGGACTAGAACAGATTCTCCTTCTGGCAATTTCCCTAATGCATCAAATTCCATATCTCCAATATCAAACATCATATTTTCATACCGGTACATATAGGCCAACTTTTTTCCGATTTCCTCCAAGGGTATACCATAGAAAACTTCATTTCCTATAGAATTTTCCTCCAACTCAAC
>JBJELS010000093.1:0-2946 GCA_051879275.1 Lachnospiraceae bacterium | reverse complement strand
GATCCGTCATGGCTCCCACATAATCACAGACCACTCTCGCCTTTTTTTCACCATCATGCATCATTCTCTGAAATTCCTGCGGTAAAAGCTCCGGTCTTGTGAGATAATAGTTATACAGGGTTTCCATCAGTCCCTCTGCCTTACGTTCCTCACTCTTTGCCCGGGGGTTGGTATAAACCCGTTCAAACATAAATCGGCGTAATTTATTCATTGCCTCTTCCACCGGTTCGGACATGGAAATTCTGTCCTTCCCTGCACTGGCCATCACGATATCATGAATAAAATGATCCAGTCTTTCACCGGTAGTTTCTCCGATAACGCTGCTGATTTCTCCCGGAACATCCTTTTCGGTCAGAATCCCTCCCCGAATGGCATCATCCATATCATGATGAATATAGGCAATCTTGTCGGAAAAGCGAACAATCTGTCCTTCCAGAGTAGATGGCTTTCCGCTGGTCTGATGATTCAGGATACCATCTCTTACTTCCATAGTCAGATTCAGCCCCTGGCCTCCCTTTTCCAGACGGTCTACTGTTCGTACACTCTGCTCATGGTGGGAAAAGCCTAACTCACACACTGCGTTCAGTGCCCTCTCCCCTGCATGTCCGAAGGGGGTATGCCCCAAATCATGCCCTAAGGCAATAGCTTCCACTAAATCTTCATTCAATCTTAAGGCTTTGGCTATGGTTCTGGCATTCTGACTGACCTCCAGAGTATGGGTAAGTCGGGTTCGATAATGGTCTCCCTCAGGACTTAAAAACACCTGGGTTTTATCCTTAAGTCGCCGAAAGGCCTTACTATGCAGAATCCTATCTCTGTCCCGCTGAAAAACAGGACGGATATCACAGGGTTCTTCTTCCTTCAGCCGCCCTTCCGAATACATGCTTAGGGCAGCATAGGGACTGAGATACTCTTTTTCCCACTGTTCCAGGCTTTCCCGAATGGTCATAACCTACTCCTTTGTCAAATTTCGTCACCGGTTATCAATAGTCCTCATTTTATTTATTCTGTATTGATTTTGAATTTCCTTTCTTATTACAAAAGTTTTTTGATTTTTTTACAGAAAAGATACAATCCAGGGAACGATGACTACCGTCAGAATTCCGGTTACCACTATTGCCAGAGAACTCATCGCCGCCTGTACCTCTCCCAATTCAATAGCCTTTGAGGTACCTACTGCATGGGATGAGCTGCCGATAGCCAGCCCCTGTGCCACCGGTTCCGTGACCCCCACCAGCCTCAAAAGGGCAGGCCCTACCACAGCACCGGATATGCCCGCCACCATAACACCTATAACGGTAATCCCCTGGATTCCTCCGATTTCCGAGCTTACCCCCAGGGCGATAGCCGTAGTAATGCTTTTGGGAAGGAGGGAAAAAATCAACTGCTCCTCTACCCCAAAAACGGATAGAATAGCGATAACCACAGCTGCATGGGTTAGACAGCCAATAGCTATACTGATTAAAATTGCTGCCAGATTCTCCTTCAACACCTGCAGCTGCCTGTACAGAGGAACGGCCAGACAGACCGTTACCGGCGTCATCAAATAGCTCAGGTATTTCGCTCCGTATTCATAGGTCTCATAAGAGATTCCCGTAACCAGCAGAAAGGCAATAATCAGAATTACCGCAATCAGCAATGGGTTTAAAAATACTTTTTTCCACTTTTTCTGGACCATAAAGCCGATTCGATAGGCAATCAGGCTGAGGGCCATTCCAAAAAATAAAGATTCGCCTAAAGATTCATTTATGTCCATGCTCTATCTTCCTTTCCTGCCTCTGAAACGGATTATCCCCTGGGCAATCAGACCGGTGACTACAGTTACTGCCGCAAAGGACAGAAATGCCGCCAAAAACAGCACCGTTATTTTTCCTCTGACCAAACCGTAGGAATTCATAACCCGTACCGTGGACTCTAAAAAAAACAAGGGCATAATTGACATCAAAAAGTCTGCCGCATCCTCAACGTGATTCAATTTGATTACCTTAGTCAGTAATAAGATAAACAAAAGAATCAGACCATAAACACTGGCGGGTACAGGTAAGGGCAAAAGTGTATTCAGCAGCTCGCCCACAAAGCTGATGGCAAAAATAATCATTAACTGAAAGACATATTTCATCCTTTTTCGCTCCTTTTCAATTCAGCCTTTTATTTTAGCATAGTTAAAATTCTTCGTAAAGTGTGGTATACTAAAAAAAGTATTTCCTGATTTGGAAAAAAACAAGCCCCGGGAGGTGACAACATGAGCAACAATAAGCTGGAAAAACAAGGCTGGTATCCTCTGGATTTATCTGCCATCGTTTATCCTACTCTGCAGCGTCGTAATTTTTCTTCGGTTTACCGTCTCTCCGTATTGTTAAAGGAGGAGGTACAGCCTGATCTTCTCCAGCAGGCTATTGATATGACTCTGCCCCGCTTTCCCACCTATAAATCAGCCATGCGTAAGGGACTGTTCTGGCGCTTTCTTGAGCCCAATGACCGTCCCGGCCCCTTTGTCCAGGAGGATGTGCGTAATTTTTGCATGCCTATGCCCTTTAAATCCAATAATCGTTATCTGCTTCGCTTTTATTATCATGGCAGACGTATTTCTCTGGAGGCCCACCACAGCCTGGGAGACGGTACCGGCGGAATGCACCTTTTACATACGGTGACTGCCAATTATCTACGGCTTTCAGGTTATGAGATTCCCAATCGGTATTTTGTTCTGGATATCCATGAACAGCCTGATCCCGAGGAGCTGGAGAATGCCTATATGCGCTACTCAAATGCAAAGGTACGTCCTCCCCGCCCCATGGAAAAAAGCTATCGGGTAAGAGGAACCATAGAGCCCTTCTATACCTTTCATGTTATTGACGGAATTATGAGTGTGAAGGATGTTCTGCAGGTGGCAAATGGGTATCATTGTACCATCACCGAATATCTGAATGCGGTTTTGCTGTTTGCACT
>JBJELS010000092.1:0-14309 GCA_051879275.1 Lachnospiraceae bacterium | reverse complement strand
AATGGTTACATATTCTGATTTGATTCAGTTTTGTATATTCATTGTTGCCCTTGTTAGTCTTTGTTATAAGATTTTCAAGGACAAAAGAAAATAGCCGCCACATCCTCGGAAAATGTGACGGCTGATGCTATAAAGCATTAATCAACTAATTGTTCGAGGTAAGCCGCTTCTCTGGCTTTCCCTTTTCTATGTTTAATATAGCATATTGGCCTACTTTCGTCAATCTCCAAATACATAGAGTTTCTCTTGCAGCTCCTTTGGTTTGCTATTCGTCTATGGCAATAGCCTTAACATTTATGTATCTTTTTCAAAAAAAACTCGACCAATTTTTTTATTAAATAATGCCATATTTTTACCTCGACTCATTCTTTTCAAACTATTTTTCTTCAAACTTTCTTTTCAAATACTCATATTCTCTGGCCATTCTTCTATATTCTCTATCCCTGAAACGACTGGAACCATCTATATCTTTATCCAAATCGTATGTTAGTGAATAATCATAATACTGTTTCTCTAGCTCCTCTAGCGAAGTAACTGCTTGAAAATATCTTATATCCATATGCTCCGGAGTTCCCATGAATAAATCCAGAAAGTGAAAACCTGGCTTCCAGTATCGGACTACTGCTGTAATCATAGCTATGATTGTTCCGATCAAAACAGGAATTCCTAAAAATAAGTAATATGGAATAATAGCTTCATACTTTAATGCAGATGATTCATCCCAATAAATAATCCCCCAACCTACAAACCAGAGAAAAAGCCCCATCAGACGAAGTTTCATTAAAAGTACATAAATAATTTTTATCACAAATAGAAAAATATTTACGAGAATATTTACAAAGAATAAAACAATTGTATAATTATGTTACAAGAAAACTGAAAATGTGTCAACTATCTCCGTGCCATAATATCTATCTCAATCCGTTAATCTATATCTTGCTTTTTTGATTTCCAGCCTATAGGCTGAATAAGGCCGGAAACGGCCAAATGTGTTTTGGACAAATCCGCCTATGCGGATTAAAACACTCTTCCAAATCGGAGCATTTGGAAGAATAGCAAGCAACGCAAGTGGATAGCCACTTACACCATTCGCTGAAAATTTACATTGTAAATTTTTGCTCATTTTGCTTGTTGGGGCACATCCCCAAACCCCTTTCATTTTTCTATTTTTGAAAACAACAGAAAAATGATTTTTTGCCTTTTTTCTTCTCAAATTAGTTTTGAAAAAATGGCAAAAAAATAAAATCACAGCAACTCCATAAAAAGAGTAAACTGTGATTTTATCAAAAATTATCTTATGTCTTTTCTCTGCTGGTCTGTATTTTTTTCAGCTCAACATCATCCTGTTTTTTCTCATTCTCCAAATTTTGTTCCAGAGAATACTCTATATTTTTCTTAATAACATCCAGCTCTGATTTCCTCGCTTTTACTTCTTTAAGACAAGTATCTATTTTAGCCTTTTCTCCCTTCAGTGCCCTATACTCTTCAAACAACTTACGAAGATCTAAATCGTCAGGATTAATTTCATTTTTTTCAAAATAGATTAAAGAAGCTTTATACTGAATAATCGCCTCTTCATTATTTTTATAAAACTCCTGCTTATCCCTCACAGACAAAGACTTGATAAATGTGTACTTATTCTTTTTATAATTTTGTGTAAATTTGATTTTTTCACTTAAGTCCAACATTTCAAGAGACAGCTTCTTTTTGCTTTTCCTTAAATAATCATATTCTGAAGTTGCTGCAGAATAATGGGTTTGAAATTCTTCCGGAGTTTTTAAATTATGTTGAATTAAATAATTCATCGTTTTTACCATAGTGTTGATATTACTTTTAATCAGTGCCTGCTCGTAACCCTTAGATTGCTGTGCTTTAATATTTTTTGAAATATCAACAATAAGATTTATTTTACGATTTTCTTTCTGAGCAAAAGGTACTCTATGCTCCTTTTTCTTATTTATCTCTATTCCTATTCCAGAAGCTTTCTGAATTTCTTTATTTTCAATTCTCTGTCGAATTGCCTCTTCCGTATAAATTTCACCTATCCTTTTCCCACGGCAAAACCTTTCCTGGCCAGGGGCACGAAAAGCAATATGCTTTCCCTGTTTTATTTCATACCCCTCTAACTCCATTAAGCTGCAAAATTCATCAAAGCTTGAACTTTTTGTAATGACTGAATCGATCATATTCTGAATATTCTTCTTCCATGAATCATTCTCTTTTCGCTTGGTATATTCATATTTTTCCTGGCCTCTTTTTCCGGAGAACTTTTCAATAATTGAAAGATTATTCTCTTTACAGATTTTATCATTAATCTGGCGAATCCTTTCCTTCTCTCTGGAACCATAATGGTACTTTCTGCGATCAACAAAACTGGTGGCATTGAATACAATATGGTTATGAAGATGTTCTCCATCCGTATGCGTGGCAATAACAAACTCATACTTTCCATTGGTCACTTTTGCAGCAAATTCTTTGCCAAGCTCCAATGCCTTTTCAGGAGATATTTCATCCCGGGGAGAAAACGATTGTATTAAGTGATAAGCAATTCTATTTCCGTTTTTACTTCCCTTTTCTGCCGTAATACGCATTTCAATATCTGCGGTTTCAGGTGTACAGCCAAATGAAGATACCAGTAAACCTCTGTCTGTTTTCTCCGGATTTACAATATAGTCAATCACTTTATTTAAAGTAGCCTTGATTGCAACAATTTTTGAAATAGCCATATGCTTTTCCTCTTATATAACTTGATAAAATGTCTTTCTAAGCATCCTCCAGATTAAATCAATGTCCTCCTGCAGCTCGTCAACATCATTTTTTAATACTTGGTTACTACTATTAACCTTATGAGCAATCTGATTAATGTTATTTCCGATCTTATTAATCTCATAAGCCAACTCTTTAATTTCCCTGTAATTCACATTGATGATATAACCATTGATAGCAGCCTCTACTATATATTCCCGGAGGGAATTTTTCCCCGATGCTTTGTATCGTTCCTGGATCATTTTTTTCTCATAATCCGTCATACGAATAATAACCTGTACATCCCTCAGTCTAAAGCTTTCTTTTTTCATTCTGTTCCCTTTCATAAAAATAGTGAGGAGCCGAAGCTCCCCACCTTCTATCTTTCATCTAGCGTTCATAAACAACTTTCTGCAGTTCATTAGGATTCCTCTCAGAAGCTTCTATTTTGCCCAAATTAGCCTCTAATTTACTTCTGACAGACTTTTTATCGCCCATGTGGCTTTCTGCCCTTTTATGAGGCAATTCGACCGATTTCAGCATTTTATCCGGAAGAATAAATTTATCTACAAACTCATCTATATCATTTTGGGGAATAGTAGAAAAATCCATATTGTAATCATCTCCGCTTACAACAAAAGGAACTTTCCCCTCCACTGTAATCTCCAGAGAATTATTCGGCAAAACATCAACTTTAAAGGATAATTCATTCCGGCTCCTGTTGGCCCCTTCAGCTGCATAGGTTCCATTAATCGGAAGATAATCTGCGAATAAATTCAAATCATTTTCTGCTTTAGTAATATAAAAAGCCTTTTTCTTATAATTATATTTCGCTCCATTTTTCTTTAGCTGCTCAACAGCCTTTTTAAAATCATCACTCTCCATGTGTGGGATATTTAAATAAATTGGGGTAATATCCTTCCCGGATTCCACTTCAAACCGTGTAGCATTCTCATATCTGTTTGTTTCCGGGTTAAGCTTGCGAATATAGCAGCTATGAAATTTCATTTCTTCTGTCCTGGTCATATTCCATTGCTGCAGCTTCGTAAGTAGGTTCTCAGGACTGTTTCCAAAAATAACCGTAGGCTTATTTGTTGACTTTTTCAGATAGGCATATGCCTGATAGGATTCTTCATGATGCTGAAAGGATTCTTTTGATTTGTCCTGCGTACTGTTAATCCTGCTAAAGGTAACTTCGATTTTTTCTGATAATTTATCAACCGTTTTATGGTTAAAATTACCGTAGAAAATATCATTCTCATCAAGAATATCTCTGATCTGCTGATCCTTTTGAATACTCTCTTCCCGATTTTCCATACGTCCTTCCTGAATGAACTCTTCACCACGATGAACAAAAAAATTAAAATTCTCATACTGTTTATATAGGCTGCTGATTGCCTTTGCATATTCCGGATCCTGCTCCTTCATATAGACCGGATTTAGTAAAATTGAGGCATCCGTAACAATAATATCTACCTTTCCCATAAAACGATCAAGTCGCTTAAGCTGCTCTTCCAAAATATGTAACTGATGTTCCTTACTTCCATCCAACAATTCCGGATGATCATATACCAGCTCTTTTGCATATTCAGGAATATATTCTGCTACATATCCCTTTTTCTTAAGTTCAGCCACTGTGGCAAGACAAGCAGTTGTTTTGCCGGCGCCGGGACCGGCATAAGCATTTACCACAAGTGTCTTTTTCCCAAAGGTTTTTTCCAGTGTTTCTAATTTTGCTTCATGCTGTTTAAGATAACCTTCCATGTCATTTAATCCACTGTCATAAAGCCTGGACAAAGAAGAATTATCCCTCTGGACAAAATTATCCTGACGCTCCCTCACTTTTCCCTCTACCAACTCAACATGCTGCACCTCTAAAACTTCCTTTGTCATAGCCGATATTTCACCATAGATTTTTAAATCCATGTCAACTAATGCCTGGCAGCTTTTAATTTTTTCTTCCTGGAGTTTCATCTGCTGAACATCTGTCTGAAATATCTCCGAAAATTTTTCAACATACACTGTCCTGTTTTTTTCATTTTGGATGAGTGTCTCTGTCTCTGCACGTAATGACTTCAGCATTTCTAAATTATGCTCTTCAACGGCAGATTGAATCTCTAAAAGCAGCTTGCAGGCCTCATGAAGAAAGTCATTCCCATCATATTCTTTAAGAAATGCCTGAAATTCCTCATAATAATCCCCTGCCAACTGTAAAATCGAAGCATGATTTTTATCTCGTTCTGGTCGCTGTGCATATTTTTCCAGATAAATTGACAATCCATCATAGAAACCTGTGAAGCTTTCAATATAATCATTCATTTAACTTCCTCCATTATCTTTTCTTATTTGCAAATAAAAAACCCACTTTAAATTCCGAGTCCAGAATCAGGTGAGCATCAAAGCTCTTTCCACTGCTTTTTCCTTTAAACCCCTTAATCAGACCAGTTTTTTTCTTTTCTAACAGTTCTTTAATCGTAGCATCTGAAATTGTTTTGCCGGCAACAGTTGTCCATATAGAAAAATCACATTTAGGATTCTGATTGTATCCGGGACAATACCAATTTGCTTTCCCATGTCTTAATTCCTGTCCACATTTAGGACATTTTCCTACGCTGGCTGTCTGTACAATCTTTGTCGAATTATTTTGAAAAGCTTCTTTGTTTTCCTTAATTTCGTTAATTAATCCTTCCAAAAACTCTTCTTTAGACAGCTCTCCGGAATTCACCTTTTGCAGATTCATTTCAAATTTAATGGTCAACTCCGGGGATTTTAACTCCATAGGAATCAGCTGAAGAAATTTCCTTCCCAGCTCTGTTGTCATATACTTTCCCTTCTCCAGCTGCAGAAACTTTCGGTCAATCAAAGTCTGGATAATACTGGCACTCGTTGCTGAAGTACCTATTTTATATTTACCCATGAGTTTGGTAATATTCCCCGGAGTGTATCGTGCTTTGGGTTTTGTTTTATCTTCTTTTAAAACCACCTTATCCAAGCTTATTTCCATTCCTTCTTTCAATTCCGGAATAAGCTGCAGCTCCTTATCCTCAGATGATTTTTTAGATAAAATCCGATAAATGCTTTTGTATCCTAAGTCAACGATGGCTGTCCCGGATGAAAAAAAACGCTTCTCTCCTACCTTTATTGTAACTTCTGTTGTCTCATATCGATAAACCGGAAAAAAATTGCCAAAAGACTTACTACAACTTCATCAAAGCAGTTGCGTTCTTCTTCTGACAAATTTTGATATTTTTTCTCAATATCATCATTTATGGTAGGAATCAGTGCATGATGATCTGATACCTTATTATCATTAAAATATGCTTTGTCCATCTTAAGAGACGATAGGTCAATCTTATCAACATACTCTTTAAATTTTCCAAAAGCACAGCTCTTAATATGCTCTCCTATTTCATGAAATAAGTCTGTAGACAAGTACCGGCTGTCTGTTCTGGGATAGGACATTATTTTGTGAGTTTCATAAAGCTTCTGCGCTATTTCCAATGTCTTATCCGGTGTATAACCATACTTTTTTCCCATTGTACTCTGTAGTTCAGATAAATTATATAATGCCGGAGCTTTATTTTGCTTCATCTCCTTTTGGCACTTTTCTACAATTCCTGACTGCCTTTGGCAGTCCATGAGCTGCTGATCAGCAGTATCCTTTTGTAGATATTTAATAATTTTACCTTCAGAATCAATTTCTGTTCCTGAAAACCCTTTGCCATATGTAGCTACAATAGTCCAATATGGCTGCGATTTGAAATTTTCATATTCCTGATCTCGTATATAAATAAGATTAAGAAGCGGTGTCTGGCATCGGCCATAGCTCAGTACCGTTCCATACCCTCCATAGAGCAAGGTCAAAAGTCTGGTATAGTTATAGCCATAGATTTGATCCGCAATAGCCCTGGTCTCAGCTTCACGAAGTAGATTGACAAATTCCGGTTCTTTTTCATCATGCAAATGGGCAAATGCTTCCCGTATTGCCTGATCAGTCAATGACGAAGCCCATAGAAGCTTTACCGGTAATTTATTTCCGGCCATCCTATATATCCAGGCCTGAATCAATAATCCTTCACGGCCTGCATCCCCTGCATTGATTAAAGAATCTACATCCTTTCGTTGGATTAATTCTTTAATTACTTTGAATCTTCCCCTCTGATTTGTTATAACTTTAAGGCCATTATCGTATGGCAGCGGTAACTTATCCATTTCCCATCGTTTATATTCTTCATTCACATCTTCAGGATCCTTTAGCCTGATCAGATGTCCTGCGGCCCAAGTAACAATGTATTGATCGTTCTCAAGATAATCCTTATTTCCTTTTGTTACGCCCAGTACCCTGGCAATATCTTTTCCTGCAGATGGTTTTTCTGCTATGATTAATGTTTTCATTGAGTTCTCCTATCTGAAATCAATTATAGGTTATAGTTGCCGAATCAATTTCACCTTCCCGTTTAGGACAAGTGCTAATTGTAGATGTACATCTCTCGGATGAGAGATAAAATCCCGGGCTGGTTCCTGCCCCCGTCCAACTGCAGGTATTGCAGCTGGCATAATAATAGGTTATTCCGCTGCCACTATCTGCCAGACTATGTGTCTGTCTACGCATACCTGTACAAGTTGTTTTGCAAGAAGCATCGTGGGTATGATAGGTATATACAATACTGGCATTTTGTATAGCCTGTTCTTTCCCTTTGTTAAATCCTTCTTGATAGGCACCTGAGCTATTTAAAGTACCACCACTATAGTATCCGGGCTGGATGGTTTGAGTAGTGCTGGAGGTGGGATTCCAGTTTAGAGTACCTCTATTTACCATTGTACCGGCAATGCCTACTCCGGTTGCATTGGTAAAGGTATATCCACTTAAAACCTTATCGGCCGTAGCTGTGCCAACCTTGGAGTTTGCTTCTCCTGCAGCCACTCCCTGATTATAGAACGCTACATTATCAGAACCTTTTCCTTTTATCAACTCTCCATCAACCCAGGCAGCCGTTCCTGCTGATAGGTTTTCGCTTTTTACTGCCTGGTAATATACGGGGTATCCTGTATTTGTGGTTGTAGTGTTCAGCAGATTTTTACTGTCGCTGGATACTTTATCCTTATAAAATAAAAGTCTGCCATCTTTGTCTGTAGCCTGAGTTTGACTGAGACTTACAACTGACTGTGATGCTTCTATAGCATCCTTAAGATTTTTAAAGCTCAGGGCAGTTTTTTCTTCACTGGCAGTAACCTCATTTAATCCTTGCTCATAAACAACTGTACCATCTGCCTTGAAATAAGAACCAATGGAATTAAGTGCATCTACAATATTCATTTTGTATGTATTTTCTAAGGTATCAATTTCATCTGCCAAATAACGAAAGTCCGAAGATGAGATATAAATTTCTTGATTATCTATCTGTACATCGATACTGCCTGCAGATTTTAAATTCGCTCTTCTTCCAGTCCCGGTTGCCGCTGCAGATATTCCCATTCCCAAAACCATACATCCAGTTAGCCAAATGATCATAGCCAAAATAATTTTTCTTTTTTTCATAGCTGGTCTCCTTTACTTGCATTCAGTGAGTAATTTTTCTATTTCAGTTTTCAGATAGTGTATATCATCACTATAAAATTTAATATTTTCTCCATCCATAGTCAGGTTACCCTTACCACCAACAATAGTGTCTTCCGCCAATACTCTATTCCCTCTAAATAAAACACAACATAATATCATCGTAATCCCCAGGCATAAACCTATAATAATTTTTCCTATTTTCATACTTTCCCTCCTGTACCTATCGAATATGCAAGGTTGATTCACCATACTCATCGGTAGTAACTGTCATGATATAGCTGCGATAAGGCTGCCAATTGGAATAATCACTTACCGAAGAGGGCTGTGTAGCGACTTCCGTAATACACGTTCCAATATATTTTGAAGTTTCTGTAGGAGTAAGTGAAAATCCGTTCCCTTGGTCATCATCTGCATACGCTATATAAGTTGATTTTCCATTACTTCCATCCTCTCCATCCTCTCCATCTTTTCCATCTTTGCCCGCCGTACCGGCAGCTCCTGTAGCTCCTGTGGCTCCTGTAGCTCCATCTTTTCCATCTTTCCCAGACGTTACCCCGTCCTTAACCTCGTTGATAATATTATTCACCATTTCCTTTTCTTTCTCAGTAATTTGCTTTTCCACAATTCCGGATACGTTACTATTTATCTCTTCATATATTTCATTTTTACTTGCTTCTAATGATGAAGAAATAGCATCATTAATGTTTGCCTCAATTTCATCAGTATTAAAACGAATCGTCGCATTTACTCGTAATTTTTCCATACGCTTCTCAATATCTGCAATCTGCTCCTGCAGACTTGAAGTAAGTGCATTAAATTCTTCTGAATAATTTACATTAATGGCCAGATCACTGTTAATCAATTCTGTAAGTAAAACATCTAAAATGATTTTACTAATACCGATTGCTAAAGTTTCATAATCAGCTTCAGATAAAGATTCATCTTTTAAATAGAGATTAAGGGCATCACTAATTGCGGCTTCAATGGCTCTAGAATGCTCATCTGTAATTTCCACTGCTCCGGATTCCAAAATAGTATTATAAGTCTTAACTGCCATATTCCCCATCTCATTCAGATCATCATCTTTCATTACAACATTCTGATCCAGATAATCAATTGTTCTCTGTGCCAATAACGCTTCAATCTTATTCTCATAATAATAAGCTTTTTCTTCAGACCTCCCCAATAGATTTAGCCCTAAAGCCAGTGCTAATATGACAGCAAAAGCAGCTGTCCCGATAAATATCCTTTTTTTATTATGAAGTATTAAATTTTTAAAATTTTCCATTCCTATTCCTCCTCACCATCTAATTCCTCATCATATTCCATTGCTGAAGACACTGCCTCTGAAACATCATCTGCAAATTCTAAAACTTCATTTCCTGAATTAACTTCATTTTCTGGATTGTTGTCTGCATCATCCGGATTTTGGTACAATAATTCACTATCATACTGATAATCCTCTGATGCGATTAATTCATCCAGAAGCCGTTGCTTTTCATCGTCATCTATTTCTGCCTCATCAAATTCAATATCCTCTTCATCATCTTCCGGAATAAATTCGTCCATATCCATAGCGTCCATGGCGTCTATGGCCTCCTCTTTCTTTCTCTTATATACGTTAAAATAATAATAAACTCCTACACCAACCAAACCAATGATAACGAGCAGTATTAGATTATTACGCCCTGGAGTTTTCACCGTTTTATCCTCAGCTTCATCAAGGCTGTTATCTGCAGAAGAATTACTCAAAGCAGTTAAAAGATTGTCTTCTTTTGTCTCGGAAACAGTCTTACCGTCCTCAATAGCTAACGCTTCCAAATCCTCCCTGGTAACGGCATTTAAAAGATGAACTGCATTGGATGAGCCCTGATCAATTACCAGATAAAAGGTATCTCCCTCTGCAGTAGTAACGTTGTAGAATACTTTTTTGGCCGTGTCGCTTCCATCTGTAGTCATTTTACTTTGTACAGTTGCTGCTGGAGTGTCATCCACCACTGTATCCGTTAAATATTCATAGTTTTCATAGTCTCCTTTGAATCCTGAGACTGTATTTGCCCCGTCCCCTGTTCCTATTCCATCAGCATTCATTCCCAATTCCAATTCAATATTGATTTCCTGATCACCTGATCCGGAAGATACTTCATAAGCTTCGGAAGTAGTGGAAGAACCTACGATTGTTTTATTTCCTCCGGATGTGGACGAACCTGCGGAGTAGGTCTGAGATGTAATATTTCCTGCAGCATCCTTAACATAAATGGTATGGCTTGTCCCTTTTTCAATAGTAAAAGTGTTTGATGAGGTAAAATTAACAGGTTCATCAATAGCATATTGTAGATTTCCATTGTCATCCGTTGCCTCAACAGTAATCGTAATATATTCGGTTTCTCCTTCCGAAGCCCAAACTGCAGTGTTGGAAAGTGTGATGATAAAGGCTAACACCAAGCCCATTATTCTTTTGATTTTTCTCATTTTTTCTCCTACTTTTTTATGATTTTTCTTAATTCGTTCATTCCTGAACAGTTATGCTATGGATAACCGGCAGCTGCCTATCAATGTTGGTAATCTCAATTTCTTTTTCAGCAGTATTTCCCAGACTGTCTTTAGCCGCCACTACCCAAACTCCATTTCTGTTTACTGCGTATTCAGCTACCTCGATCCAACCACTGTTTTCTCCGGTTTCCGGACAGGAAAAGCAGTACATAATATCCAGATTATCGGTAGCTTCTACCATGATTTTTGTTTCTTCACACCATTCTGTATTTTCCAGAGTAATTTTCATTGTTGGTGCTTTCTGATCAACTGCAATAATCTCTTTTTCGCTGGTTGCAATATTCCCTGCAGTATCCCTGACATAAGCGACCCAAATACCGTTTTTATCAATCATTGCTTCCCATGCAAACTCTTTCTGCCAATCCTTTTCTTCCGGTTCTTTTCCGAAAGGCAAAAAACAGTAGCTTAGATCTGCATATGGGGTATGATTATCTACCGCTGTAATCGTCACCTGAATAGGTATGGGTTCATCAACCTTGCTTATTTCATAAGAGCCAAGCTCAACCTTTAATATATCCGGCTTTGTAAGATCCTTTCCTTCAATGGTTATCGGTATATCCTGCTTTTTATCTCCTGTGCGATAACGCATAACTTCTTCCATTTCACCCAATTCAATGTACTGATACTCTAAAGCTGTTAGAACTGTAGTTACCGTTTCCACCATATTTCCTGATATACTCTGTGAGTATTCCGTTTTTTCTTCTTCCTGAATCCAATACAGCCCATATAATCCGCTTATCTCTTCTGTACTGCCATCTGAAAAAGTCACCTTAACCGGAATGTCCTTAGCACTTAAATAGTCTCCGGCATTAGCTATATAGGATGAGAGTGCAAGGCTGCTGATTTCTTTTTCCAAAATATGTATTGCTGCTACATCTGTATATTCCTGTTCTTCTGTCACTGCTGTGCAGCGAACCATAATTGGAGATATTGATTTCTCGCAATAAACCGTACACAGGGAAATCTCCCGAAAAAGCTCATCTGTCCCCATATTACTTTCCATGACTTCCCAATCCTTCGTTTGCAGATTATACTTCTCCCAAATGTAGCTTGCTCCCGGATAGAAACAACGCATAATAACTTCCGTATCATTTTCTGTATAAAGATCATGGATTTTAATAATTTCATCTGTTATAGGCTCCCGGATACCCATATTCCTTTCTTCTCCATAATCTGTTTCAGGGATATTTTCTTCCTCAATAGTCTCTTCCGCCAGCTCCGGGATTTCCAATTCTGTATGCGACGTCGCATAACTATCACTATTATCAATCTTGGTTTCTTCTCTCCCAAGCTTCTCTCTTATTGCTGCCATCACTTCATTTCCCCTTTGCTTCCAAATAAGCAAGACAGCTATAATAAGGCAGATAGAAAATATGACTAAAATTCTATTCAGTCTTTTCATTCTCTTCTCCTTCTTCCTCTCTTTCCTTTTCATTTATTGTTTCTTCTCCTGTAATCAATTGTACCGCCTCAAGAACAGACTTCTTATCCTGCTTAAGCAGCTTTAAAAGCTGTTCATATTCTGAACCATTCAGATTTAACGCATTAATGGCAGATAAGGTCATTTTCCCTTTTATCGCATCAATCTGCTTTCGTATATCTGCAGCATTTTTCTTATGCTTGTCTGCAAGTGCCAGCTCTTTCTGATACTGTTTTTCATAATATGAAATCGATTTCATACATCCTTTTCCTCCATTCTGTAACAATTCTGTGGAATGATAAATATGGGATTGATTGGATTATTTGAAGAGTCCCTGACCTCCAGATGAAGGTGCGGCCCGGTGGAACGTCCCGTATTCCCACTAAGTCCTACAAAGTCTCCTCTTTCTACCTTCTGTCCGACAGAAACTGCTAAGGTATCCATGTGCATAAAGGTGATTACCCACCCTGTATCTGTCTGTACCCGGATATAATTCCCTGCGGTTTCTGAAAATTTGGCTACAATTACCGTCCCGGTTACAGCCGAATAGAGCTTTGTTCCTATGGGAACCGCTATATCAACACCGTTATGAAAGGTACGTACTCCGGTGACCGGATGAATACGCTCTCCAAAACTACTGGAAATCAGGTTTGTCCAATCCTCCTGCATTACCGGCCCATATATCTGTTGTCCTCCGCTGGATAATTTATAAGTAGCATATTGCTCTTTCTCCTCCTCATCCATCCGCTCATCTACCACCTCCTCCAATTCTCTTTTTAACAGCCTCACATAGCAATTTTTTTTCATTTCATCAACCGTAGTTGTTTCTCCTGTGGCCGGATCTATAATGGCTACTTCTCGCATTTCTTCTTTAACTTCAATTTCCAGAGTATACATTTCATGGAATAGCTCTTCCAATTCTGTCTGCACCTGTTCCAAAGTAAAGCTTCCATATTTAACAGATAAATACGCCATTAAAGTAGTAGAGCTGAATCCAAACTCCGGTAGCTCATAGACAAATTCATAAATATCCGGGCCATGAGAAACCTCAAGCTCTGCTTCAAATTCCTTTCGTTTCTCTTCATCTACAAAGATTTCTTCTAAATCTGTTTCCAGCTTTTTTAAATAAGCTGTACTGTCACTCAGGGTATGGTAATCATTCTGCGTAATTGCTGTAGCACTGTATTCTACTGCACCCTGAACAAGACTTAGAATAACTAGGGAGACAACAATCATTAAGGCAATAAAAAGCAACAATAAAAATGCGGATGAGAGAAGCGTTGAAATAATACGCTTTGCTGCTCTGACCTTTTGCTCCGTGGATTTTTTCTTTAGCAAAAACTGATTTTTAGTCCGTATTACCCAGTTTCCTTCCGCTGCTCTTACTGCTGAAGCCATTTCTTTCTTCAGCCTCCTTTTCTGATATTCACTGGAGGCAGAGCGTATGTTTGCCTTATAGCTATCCCTGCGTGCCTTATTCAGTAAATGATTCTCCTTCATTCCCAGAAGCTGCTGCTTATCTTGAATATGTTTCAACCGGGTATAACCATTATTATTTAGCCGGATAGTTTGTATGTTGCGTTTCACAACTCTACGTGTATCGCGATACATCTTTTTCCCATTTTTCTTTAAATCCGTAATATTTTCATCCTCTTGGATATTTTCATCATTTATAAGATTACGTCCAGCTTTCCGTATTTTCTTGTTTTTCCACCGATTTAATCTTTTACCCCAATTCTCTCTTCTTAATATCTTTTGATAATCCTTTTCAGTAGCCTTCTCTCGCATAGTCTCTTTGAAGAAAAGATGATGTTTACCCAACAATACTTTTTCTCCGGGAAAAATAAGGCGTCTTTTTCTTACTTGATGAACCTTTTTCCCTAATAAATTTTTCCCATAGACTTTCTCATATTTTAATCTTCCTTCAATCCTATTTTTCTTATTTTCCAGAGAGATCTGTTTCTGCTTTATTGCCAATAATTGGGGGGTGTTGACCGTACCATATGTAATATAATCATGTTCTTGCCTATA
>JBJELS010000091.1:0-14460 GCA_051879275.1 Lachnospiraceae bacterium | reverse complement strand
ATGATGCCAATAGCACGGATTACATCATGCTTGAAAAGAAGGGGATAGCAAAGGTGGTATATAAAACCAAGACAAAATGGGGAATTAATGGATGCTATAACGCTACTGGATATTATCTGGAATTGATAAAAGATGATGTCGCTCTGGAAGCATTAAGATGTATAGAAGATTTTTCAAATGATATCGACCAAGATAGAGAGGTTAGCAGCTATAGTTCAATCATTAAAACTTCAAATTATTATTCTGCTGAGGTGCAAAGAGTTCGGATGGGCGAGTTGCCCGAAACATCAAAAGAAACAGATGAGTACATTCAACGCATATTGCGGGATGAGAATTATTAAAAGGAGCATAGCTGTGAATAAAAAAAAGAAAAACAATATAGATCATAATCAGATGAGCTTTTTAGAAGAAAAAAGTATAACCGAGAAATTAGCAGTATCAGAAAGTAAGTTAGATGTTCAGAAGAAAAATATAAATAAGACAGTACCTAAAGGTGAACTATTAGAATATAGAATTAAAAGATTACTTTTTTTTATGGGATATTTTCCAAAAACAAATATTATTGTCCAGACTTCGCCTGATGAACCGAACGATATCGTTACCGATTTAGATGTCTATGGAATCTATCTACATTCTGATTTCTCCATAAAAACAATCTGGGCAGATTGCAAATCCGGCGCAGCTCAAGAAATTAACAGAATAGCATGGTTAAACGGAATAAAAGAACATATTAAAGTTGATGATATTTTGTTTGTAAAGGGAGGAACGAAACTAAGTACTAAAATATATGCAAGTAGAAAAAATATCCAAATAGTGGACCTAAGTACAATTGCTGAAATGCAGAAAAGGTTTGGCGTGGAAGAGGAGGACTGGAGAATACCATGGAATCCTGTTATTCAATCGCAAAATCTTAAAACATTTAAGTCAATTACAACTCCTAATAATATTACGTATAAAAGGATAGCAAAATTCATTCATACACACTATTGGGCACAAGAAGATAATTACACGAGATGTAAACAAACGATTACTGCGTTACGGGATTTAGCGGTTGTAGTAGAGCTACCGCTAAAGGAGGAACAGAAAATATCTATAAAATGGGCAATATACCAATTATGTGGCATGTTGACATTAGCTATGCTACAAACATGTAGGCAAATCCAATATTTTCCAGACAAAGATAAGGAGGAATTAATAAATCTGGGGTTATTGTATGGGAAAAATTCTAAGGCGAAAATAGAAGATATATTGAAAATAACTAATAATATAGCGAAAAAAACTTTATGTAATTATTGTGTAGATGCGAAACTGGTTGCTGATTTACCTGAAATTAAATTACACCAGCCTGACTATACGGAGGCATTTCTTAATATGGTGTTTAGAATCATAAGTCAGCCATTATCTTATCAGGATATTTTGCGTTTTATGGAGTTTGCACTTTTTCAATATGATTTAAATAAAGAAAAGTATTGTGTTGAAGAATTAGGAGAGATATTTATCAATCCTAATGAGTTAATAAAAAGCGAAAAAACATTATTACATTTTATATGTCATGTTACGGGAATTTCCAAAGATATTTTTATTCTTTTAAGCGAAGAGTAGGAATGATTGTTCAGTAGTCATTATTTTGAATGTTGATGAGCAGTTGAAGGAGATTTTAGATACAGATGAAAAAATTATTGCTCATGCGGATATCGTCTGTCAGGAAGAAGAAATCAACGAGGATTTGGAGCGAGGTGAAGAAGGAAGATACTATACGATAAAAAAAACAGGAGATCAAATCGTAGGGAGCTATTTATGGATTAAGCCTAATGGAGATATAGGTTATTATGAAGGATTTACATGGAAAGAGGATGTAGGATTAATAAACTATTACAGTGGATATGGTGCCCAAAGAGATATCATTAACTTAAATAATATTGGCAATGAAATAAAACCACTGGGATAGTTGATTCTGTTAGAGAAAAATGGGAATCAGCAGAGAAAAGCCTGCAAAATATTGACTGAATCAGAGGAGAAATATGAGGCAATACAATCGAAGAAAAGAACAAATGGTAGAGGCATTAAAGCCCTTTATGAGTGAGCTTTTTTCTAATAGCTGCATGGAGCTACAAAAAATATTTGAAAAAATTGGTCATCAAGAGTGGGATAGGTTTGAAAAGGTATTAAAAGAAGTTTTAGCCATAGGGAAACGGATGCAGGAGGAAGAGGACAAAGGAAAGATACATTATGTAATATTCAGCTTCCTTCAATATGGATCAAGAAACAGGCGATTTGAAATAAGGATAGATTTACTGGATCAAGGATTTTATCTGGATGAGCGGGAATGTAGTGGATATTTTTATCCGGAGATACTACAAAAGAAATACATAGAAGATGCAGCAGTTTTGCAGCAAGAATTATCCAGAAGGTTTATCCGTTTGCAAAAGTATGAAATCCAACAAATTGAAGTGGTCTATGCAAAACATTATCAGTATATTTTTGAACTTATGTTAAAAAGTATGTCAGAGCATATCATGGAGTTACTGTCTCAAAGTGAGTTGTCCACATCAGACGATGTTGTATTTTTGTACGGAGAATATATGGACAAGGCAGTGACCCTGTATCAAGGAGGACGATGAGATGAAGTATTTTTTTCTGGAAACGGATGAGGGAAATAAAATCCCTTATGCCATTAATAAAAACAGAGCGATTGATATTCGTTATCTGACGAAAGAAGGTTTGAGCAGACTGCCAATGTGGACGATTGTAAGGATGGTATTTCCGGAGGAAGGATTTTTCCCGGATATTCTTTGTCAGCCCTGCCTGTTTCTTTCAGAGACCTGCTTAGAGGTTCTTATGATGTATGAAGTGGATGTATCCTATAAGGTAGTAAAGCTGTCAGATTGGGAAAATGGAGCAAATGTAACCTACTTTCTTACCGTAATCGAGGAGGTAGACTGTATGTCTGAAGAGACTGCTTATAACCGCACAGGCAATCGGATAGAACAGCTTGTATTGGAGAAAGAAAAGATAGGAAATAGAGTAGCTTTTCGGGTAAAGGGATATAAGCGAAACGGGTTTATTGCCAGACTGGATTATGTGGAGAGTATTCTTAGAAGAGGAGCCGAAGGGATACGATTTGAAGAAATTTGTGTGAGGTAAGAAATGAAAATAACAGAGAGAATAATAGGTAATACATTATCAACAGTTGCTTCAGCGAAAGAAATGCCAAGAGAAATGAATAGTATCATAGAGAATGAGGATGTGCTCAATGAACAAAAGAAATCTATTGCGTACAGGCATGGACTAGAAGAAACTCATGAAGTGGAGGAACTCAATCAGCTACTGATAGAATTACAGAAAAATGATACAGAGTATTTGGTAGATGGAGCAATATTGACCTGTCCTAATGCAACACCATATAAACAGCTCATATTTTATGATCAGAACAAAAAAGTAATAGAAAGTGAACCACATTCGATAAGAGCCAATTCTAGATTGACAATCCATGAAGACAGAAAAGAAACGGTGAATGCATGCCCATATGCGCATATAAAGGACTGTACAGGTGGTATGCGTGATGATATAAATAATGATGGAAAAGTTAATATTGTGGGGTTTGGAAATTGTAGGCTAATACCAGAGGAGTTTATTTTGGTAGATGCAGTAGGAGAAGAGAAGGCTGAGAAAATAAGAAAAATGTTGGAAGCCCATATGGGAACTTGCTATTGTTTTATGGATTTGGAGGAAGAATGGGAGAATCTTAGACTGGCAGGAGAGTATTTGGGAGGAGAGACGAATGGGAGTGTAGGGCAGTGGATTTCACAATCGCATCTTCAATTCAATGGACAAGAAGGAATTAATACCTTATCCATGTTGTTCTGTAGGTATAAATCAGGCGGTACGATTACCGCACTGGATTCCGGACAAAACGCGTGGAAATCCAGAGAACGGGCAATAGAGATATTGGATAATTATTTACAGTTAGGAATGTATTATGACAATGATTATATTGTAGAGGAGGCATTGAGTTACTTAGGAGTAAATTCTCCCTATGCCTTATCTTTATATACTTCCAAAGAGGGGAATGACTATAACCGATATGATTACTATATATTGGGATGGACGGAGTACTATAGGGAAGTTTATGATTCCCAGGTTGATCCTCGCTATATTAAGGCACAATGTTATGTAGAAAGCAGAATGGGATTTTCTTCTAATCGAAATGAAGTACCAACAAATAATACTGAGCGAGATGTTATGCAGTGTCTTGATGTACGTAATTATAATATTTATGATTACATTGGAATAGATGCGAGGAAATATTATGTAATAACAAGCAAAGAAGGATATATTACAGGAGAAAAGATATGGAAGAAAAATCAAGAAAGTGACCCACCAAAGGCGGATGAATATCATGAAGAAAAATTTGGCAGATGTGGAGGTATTGTCAGACTGTTGTTTACGACAGAAAAAAATGGAGGAGGAGAGTACTATTATGAAGGCAGTGATAAAGAATATTATTTTCATCTTGATGGAGTAGATCCGATGATGAGCATTGCAATCGGAGTGGATACCATGCATCAAAATCTTGAAAGCTGTGGAGGTAATCAGCAAAAAGCACTGTATTTGTATAATAAAGGCGGAGATTCGGAATATATTTCCAAAGTTGAAGCCATTGTAAATGTAGAGGGAACCTATCAAGGAGAGTAAAGGGTAAAAGAGAGATGAAAAGAATTTTTTTAGGGATGATATTTGTACTGGTCATGCTAGTGACCGCTTGCCAGGAAAGAAAAGGGGGAGAACTTACGCCGAAGGCAACACTTAACCTGATAGATGTAACGGACAAAAGGATGGAGGGAGCAGTTGCATGGTCAGAAGCAATAAAAGAAAAGAAGGTGGAAATGCTTCTGGAGCAGAATGCAAACAGGGTGACGTTAGCGGAAAGTGAGCGGCTGAAATACCATAGTCAGAATGGACTCGGTTTTATGGGTTATGCCTATTATGAGGATATTCTTATTCTAGACGAGAACGAGATATATCGACAGGAAGAAGGACGTTGGAAAAAGGAAGGAACGTTGGAGGAGTATTTGGGATTAAAGGACATACGCACATACATCCAGTTTAAGCAATATTTAATTGTAGAATATGGCGTCGAAAATCAGTTGCTGCTGGTGGATATGGAGGATTGGACCTACAAAACATTGGTGGGAATACGGCTAGATTATTATATCCATAAAGGAAGGCTGTTCTACTCGTCAGAAGAGGGGATGATCATGCAGCTGGAACTGCTGGAAGGAAAACCAGAACAGCATGAAATCTACCGGACCGGAGAGATAAGTGAAGGCTTCATCAGCCACTTTGCAATAAGAGAGGATGGAAGCATGGTGGTTGTAAAAAGGGTAGATGACGGGGAAGTGGAGTATTGGCTTTGGGAAAAAAATGAAACAGAACAGTGGAACGAAAAAAAAATGATGATTATGCCGGATGATTGGCAATATGTATATACATTCGATTATAACCAAAGAGGGTTTATTGTTGAAGTCCATCCATACAATACGCTAGAGGAAGAGAAATGGACGATTAACTCTAGTCATGGAGCAATTCAGGAATCCGGTGAGATTCAGGAGGTGGATATTCCCCTTGACTGGGCACTTCCTATAGACGACAGCTATTTTACGCTGGAGAGCGTGGATCGAATAATAGGGAAAACACCGACTGTCGTTTTACGTTATGACTATGAAGGAAATAAAATAGCCGAATACATGTTATGCGAACAGGAGATTATTGAGCTGGGATTTCAATTTAGACATCTTATTTATGAAGACGGCAAGCTTACTGGCTTTTACGAGCATGAATTGACGGGAGAGTTATATATTGCTCAGATGAGTATATAAAATTTTAAAATAGGTATTCTTTCGATATGTATTTCTACTAATTTTGGACATTACTATCCGTAGGCAAAAATTATTTTTAAATTTAATATGGCATTGAAATCAGGAAATTCATATAAGATATAAAACTAAAAAAATTATTGTAAAATTTTTCGGCAGACCCTTTTACTTAACGGCTAATTAAGTGAAGGGGTCTTTTTTATTCATAAAAAACGCCTTCCAAAGTACCTTGAAAATTTCATATCTGTGTATCAGCAACAGAACCAACCGGCCGGAGAGCCGGAAAGCACCGGTCAGGGTACGCCATGCGGAAATTTTCCAAGCGATAACTACCTGTGACCGTACTGTCTGTGGTGGGACAGGATGCGATGACCCCGGTTGGCAATAATGATACTTCCTTTTGGCTCGCAGCACAGCGGGAAAATGCACACCCACTTTTGAGAAAGAAGGTGGGCGGCTTTTATGATGCCTGTTTACCGACAGGATGGCTGATACACGTTGTTATTAAAAGTAGCTTTGCGGTAACGATGAAGGGACTGAATCGTTACGCTTTGTTTATAAAGCAGCAGAGCATATGGGCCGGATAGACATTTTGTTTTGTCAAAGGAAATCCAACTAACCGTTTCAGGCCTGTTTCTGTGCTGCTTTATGGCATAAGAAATACTTTAGGAGGCGTGATTAATTAGTGAAGAGTGCACAAGAAGGATTAAGAGAATTGTTTGATGAAATTTTACCTGGGTATGGAATGAATTTGCGAGTTAAGCAAAAAGAGCTTGCCCTGGAGATGTTAGCAGCATTGCAGGAAAAGAAGCTGGCTTTATGCGAAGCCGAAGTAGGAACAGGGAAAACTCATGCCTATCTGCTGGCTTTGGTAGTTTATCGGATCTATTCAGCGAAAAAAACTCCAGTGGTAATCTCCACCTCCACCATCGCCTTGCAAAAGGCATTAACGGAAGAATATATTCCCCAGATTTCTGAGATCCTTTTAGCTTGTGGAATGATTACCAGACCCCTTTCCTTTGTGGTCAGGAAGGGGAAGAACCATTATATTTGTGATAACCGATTAGCCATTTATGAAGCATCTATGAAAGCACTGGATAGAGAAAGGGATACAGAGTTGATTATTGAACTGACCAAATTCAGGAAAGAGGAGGAGAGTGGGATTGATCTGGATGATTCGACCCTGACTCCGTATGTAAAAGCCAGAATTAATGTTGGTCATTGTAACCGTACCTGTCCATGCTTTGATTTATGCCGATTCATGCAGTTTAAAAAAGCCTGTTTGACCGAACATTATGACTTTCAGATTACTAACCATAACTATGTGCTGGCCGATCTACTGGGGCAAAAGCAAGGGAAAAAACCACTTTTTCCACCCTATGGGGCTCTTGTTTTGGACGAAGCCCACAAACTGATCGATGCAGCAAGGCAGATGTACAGTACCAGATGGCAGGAAGAGGAGACCACGCAGATTCTTCAGTTCAGTGAAACTGGAAACAGTGAAGAAAGGAATAGTCCGTTAAGGGTGCTGCGAAAGCGGCTTGCCGAAGGTAATCGACAGATTTTTTTCGGGTTGGCAGGAGAGATTGCAGACTGCCATACCAGGGAAGGTTATCGGGAAGAAGTGGTCATAGGAATAAAAGAAAAACGGCATTTAAAACAGATGATTAAGGATTTGGAGCAGTTGGCAGTCTCTTTTCCCGGGGAGAAGCGACTGGTGGGAAGAGAACGAAGATTAAAACAACTTTGTCAGGAATTAAGGAATAAGCTAAATATATTTTTAAACAGCAGCCAATTCATCTGTTGGGTGGAAAAGAGTGAAAGGGGCAGCCTGACCTTATGTGCAATTCCTATAAGATTGGAAAATTTTTTCGTTCAGGATGCCTGGAGCAGACCTATACCAACCATTTTTACCTCCGGAACAATGTCGGTAAGAGGGGATTTTACTTATTTTAAACAGCAGTTGGGGTTACAGGCAGTATCACCGGGGAGAATACGGGAGACCAGCAAGCCTTCTCCCTTTGCCTATGAATCCAATGGGCTATTGTATATTCCAGAGCGTATGCCCTTTCCCCATATTCGGGATGAGGGCTACATACAGGCCATTATGGAAGAAATACAGAAACTGGTGAATATCACCCATGGACATACCCTGATTTTATTTACCTCTTATTGGCTTATGGAGAGGGTATTCTATAGACTGAAGGAGCAGCTTTTTTCTTATCCCCTGTTTCTGATGGGAAGAGGGAGATTGGATAAGATTAATCAGTTTCGCCATAGTGGAAATGGCGTTTTATTTGCCAGTGACAGTGCGGGAGAGGGAATTGATCTTCCGGGAGATATTCTTTCCAGCCTGATTATGGTGAAATTGCCCTTTCCTGTGCCTGATCCGGTAATGGAGTATCGGAAAAAAGAGTATTTAGCAGCAGTGGAAGATGAGAAAGAAGCCTTTTCGTTATACCGAAAAGAGGTGGTTGTTCCGCAAATGCTGGTAAAGCTGCGGCAGTGGTTTGGCCGGGGAATCCGAAGAGAAGAGGATACAGCAGTGTTTACCATTTTAGACAGCCGCGCCTCTTTGAAAGGAAGATATCGGAGGGAAATTTTGGACACTCTGCCGACTATGCCGGTGACAGACCGGCTGGAGGATGTAGAGAAGTTTATTCGAGAGAAGAAAAGCGAAGGGTATTTTCGGGATAAGGAGGAAAAGTAGAATGAGCATAGGAGGGTATATTTTACTGGGAACAGTGGCAGCGATTATTCTTTTATTGGTGGCCGCAGCCGGATTGGCCATTGTGGTGGCAGACAGTTATATGAAGCTGTTGGAGGACTGTTCAGAATAGGTATGAGCATTTACTGCGAATACCGTAAGAACATGATACAAAGGCATGAGATCCCATTGCTGAAAGCAATTTTTAATGGAACTCATGCCTCGTAACGATGAAGGTACTGAATCGTTACGCTGTTGGATGATGTTGGGTGGAGATAAATTGGAAGGAATAGGACAAGGACAAAAAGGAATATATTAAGACAGGATATACCAATAGAAATAATCCGTGAATAGGAAAACAAAAGGAGAGAAGATGTTGAAGCTGACCAGAGAAGAACTTGAACGTATGGCAGATGTGGATGTGAGGACGGTGGATTTATCCGCTCTTACCGATTTGCGGGATATTCAGATTGATACCTCTTTACCGGTAGCCAAGAAGCTGGAGGCCTTTGCCAGCCAGACGGGAAACGTTTATATAAACCGTATAGGGGATTATGTGGTGAAGGTGAAATTTCAGGAAAAGGGAGCCAGCATGGAGGATAAGATGATGGAATATCTGCAGCGATTGGCAGAGGTTCATTTTTAAGGGAGTAGCAGTCACCTGTTTTTTGGTAAATCTACCGGGTTGAAAAGGCAGTTGGTTTATGCTATTTTACAATCAGGACAAATCAGTGAAGCTCCTGATTTTTTGAGAAAAAAGTTAGGAGTGATTTTAGATGAATAAACAGATAAAATTCTTAGTTGCCATGTATCTTCGTTTATCCAGAGAGGATAATACCGGAGAAAAGGGCAGCATTTCTAAAGCCGAAAGCAACAGCATAGGCAGTCAGAGGGAGATGATCCGTTCCTTCCTGAATGAGCAGGAGGATATGGAGCTCTATGACAGCTATGTGGATGATGGCTATTCCGGCAGCAATTTTCACCGACCAGAATTTAAGCGAATGATGCAGGATGTTGAAGCGGGCAGAGTAAACTGTGTGGTGGTAAAAGACTTGTCCCGTTTTGGACGTGATTATATTGAGACGGGAAAATACCTGGAGAAGGTATTTCCTGCTCTTGGTGTGCGTTTTATCGCCTTAACCGATCACTATGACAGCTTATCGGCAGATGCAGGAGAAAAGCATATCGTTCTTCCGGTAAAAAACTTTATTAACGATTCCTATTGCCGGGACATTTCGGATAAAGTAAAGAGTCAGCTGGCAGTGAAACGAAAGGCAGGAGAATGTCTGGCTCCCTTTGCCGTGTATGGTTATCGAAAGTCTGTGAGGGAGAAAAATAAGCTGGTTGTGGATGAATATGCAGCCCAGGTTGTCCGAAAAATTTTTCGCTGGAAGATTGAAGGGATGGCAGTTTCTGCCATTGCAGAGAAGTTAAATGGGTTATCTATCCTTTCCCCGAAGGAATATAAAAAATCCACCGGCATCAATTTTCGGGGAGGCTTTGCAGGAAGAAAGGACAGTCTTTGGAGTAGTGCTTCGGTGAAGAGGATTCTGACCAATGAAGTATATCTTGGACACCTTTTGCAGGGAAAGACCCAGAAAGTGAACTATAAGGTAAACATAAGCGTAGAAAAACCCAAGGAAGAATGGGTTCGGGTAGAAAATACCCATGAACCCATTGTGACAGCCAGTGATTTTGAAACGGTACAGAACCTGTTGAAAAGGGATGGAAGAGTCAGCCCGGAGGGGAAAGAGATCAGCCTGTTTATGGGAATCCTCTTTTGTGCAGACTGCAGGGAGCAGATGATCCGCAGAAAGGTTCGTTATAAGCAATCAGAAAAAATCTACTATATTTGTTCCACGAAAAACCGGGGACAGGGCTGCAGCCGTCACAGTATAGAAGAAAGTACCTTAACAGAATTGGTGAATCTTGCTGTACGCCGTTATGCCAATGATTTTTTGCAAAAAGATAGGCTTTTTCAGGAAACGAGAAAACAAAAGGTAAGTCTAAAGGCAGTTAGCGGATGCCAGAAAGAGTTTATCCGCATCAAACAGGAGCAGGATAAGTATTACCGGCTTTGTAAGGGACTGGATGAGGATCTTCGTCAAGAAATCATCACAAGGGAAGAATTTGAACGGCTTAAGAAGGAGTTTGCAGGAAGGCTTGAGCAGTTGAACAAAGCAGAGCAGGAGCAGGAAAAACGGATTCAGCAAATGTGGGCAGATGGTATGGCCAGTGTGGGACGTTTGGAAAAATTCAAAGAAAGCCTCAGTTTGGAAGAATTGGATCGACACACGTTAGTCAGCCTGGTAAAAGGTATCTATATCTATGAGAATAAGCGAATAGAGATGGAATTTTATTTGCAGGATGAATACCGAATCATGCAGGAATATGCACGCACCCTTTCCGGGCAGAAAGGCGGTGGAGGAAGGAGTGTGTAAGTATGGGAAGAGTATCAAAACGCAGGGTTACGGTTTCTTTGGAAAAAAAGAATACACTTAAGAATCAGCCCTTTATACATAAGATTTACCGAGCCGGGATTTACGCCAGACTTTCTTCTGATCAGGATAAGCCTGATGGAAAGAAGATTTCCAAAAGTGAATCGGCAGAGGGGCAGATTGAGATTGCCAAGTCTTTTGTAGAGAACTGGAACCAAAACCATCAGGATAAGATTGAAGTGGTAGATTGCTATACCGATTTAGGAAAAACCGGAACCAATTTTAACCGGGCCGGCTTTGAGCGGCTGATGCAGGATGTCCGTATGGGAGACATTAACTGCATTATTGTCAAAGACCTGTCCCGCTGTGGCAGGAATTATCTGGAAGCAGGAAACTATATTGAAAAGATATTTCCTTTTTTGGGGGTACGATTTATCGCAGTAATAGAAGGCTTTGACACTGGCATAGAGGGAAATGAGAAAAAACAGATCACTTCCGAAATCAAAAATCTGGTGAATGATCTGTATGCCAAGGATTTTTCCAGGAAAGCAAAACATTCCCTTGCCCAGAGACGGGAAGAAGGCTCTTATGTTGGTGGACCTGCTCCTTACGGTTATGTTGCAGCTTGGGAGGGGAAAGTAAGGAAACTGAAGACGGACGAGAATACGGCAGAGATCATTCGTTTTATTTATGAACAGTTTGTTGAGACAGAAAGTTATACGGCGGTAGCGAACGAGCTAAACAAAAGGAAGATTAATCCTCCGGCAGTTTACCGAAAAACAGGGGAGGTTTACTGCCCGTTGGATGTTCCCTACAAGGGCTGGGATAAAGGTGCAGTGGAGCGAATCTTAAAAAGTGAAACTTATATGGGGAAGCTGATACAGGGAAAAACCAGTATCACAGCGCGGGATGAAAGAAACCGCATCCATAAGGGAAAAGAAGAGTGGGTAAGGAAAGAAAATACTCATGAACCCCTGGTTGAAAAAGCGTTATTTAATCGTACAGCAGAAATCTGTCGAAAACTTTCAGAAAGGACAAAAGCACAAAACCATCCTACAGAAGGCTGTCCCTTAGAGGAAAATATCTTTGATATGGTATTGTTTTGTGGTGTCTGTGGACGGAAAATGACCAGACATAGCCAGGTAAAGCATTATGCAGATGGCAAGAAAAGCCGAATGGACAGTTATTTTTGCCTGAATGCCAAGTCCACGAAAGTCGACAGATGTACTTCTTCTAACCGTATTTCCAAGATAGAACTGGAGAAACTTCTGGTTTCTTTATTGGAAGTGGAGCTTGCTGCCGGACTGGGTAAACAAAAGAATGATTTAGAAAAAGCAAAGAAGATCATTAGGCAAAAAGCAAAAGAAGCGGAAAAAAGACTTCACTTATCCATTCAGGTAAAGGAGAGGCTTACCGGAGAGGAAAGCGAGCAATATATGGCTTACCGGGCGGGAAAGATTTCCCAGAAGGAGTATGTGGCATACAACCTGCAGAAAGAAAAAAGACTTCGGGAAATGGAAAAGCAGGAGCAGCAATATAAAGAGCAGATAGCAGAATTAGAGCGAAACGGAGAACGTTATTTAAAAGCTGTTCGTGCCCTGCTTAAACTGAAGAAAGGCAAGGTACTCACAAAAGAGTTGATTGAGGCGTTAATCAGCAAAATCTATCTTTACCCCGGAAAACGGATAGAGGTGTTGTTTTCCTATACCGATGCTTTTCTGGAAGGAGGGCTGGCCAGATGAGTAAAAAAAGAAAAATTGCCATCTACCTTCGCCTTTCTTTGGAAGATGGGGAAGGGGAAGAGAGCAACAGTATTTCCAGCCAGCGTAAGCTATTGTTAGAATACATCGACAGGAATAAGGAATGGCAGGGAATGGAGATAGCCCAGTTTCAGGATGACGGCTTTTCCGGCACCAACATGGACAGACCGGGAGTACAGGAGCTCCTAAAGCAGGTCAAACAAGGGATGATCCAATGTATTCTGGTGAAAGATATGTCCCGTTTTTCCAGAGACTATCTGGAACTGGGAGATTATCTTAATCAAATCTTTCCTTTTCTGCGGATCCGGTTTATTGCACTAAATGATCATTACGACAGTAAGAATCATGAGGGAAATACCATGGGGATAGATACTGCCTTTCAAACCCTGCTTTATGATTTATACAGTAAAGACGTATCGGTTAAGGTAAAGTCAGCAGTGAAAAACAAATGCGGGAGGGGCGAATATGTCTTTGGACAGGTACCCTTGGGTTATGCCAAAAGTCAGACAGAGAAAAATGTAGTAGTGGTCAATGCTAAAGAAGCAAAGATTGTACGGTATATTTTTTCTTTGGCTATAGAGGGATTCAGTAGTGGGCAGATTGCAAAAAAACTTTTTGATGAAAAGATTCCCACTGCAACTCAGATGCGTTATCCCCATAGGAAGCTGCAAAAAGAACATCATACCTGGAGCAGCACAGTAGTAAGAACGATATTAAATAATCGTTTTTATCTGGGGGAAATGAGCTATGGGAAAAGCATAAGGAAAGCAGTAGGAAGCAAAAATGGTATCCGACTGCCAAAGGAGGAGTGGAAGGTGATTTTTGCTCACCATGAGCCACTGGTCACACCGGAAGAATTTGCCCTTGCCTCTTCTTTTCGCCCGGAGCAGTCTACGAAACGTAAACGAAAAAAGCATCCCCTTACTGGAAAACTTTACTGTGGAGGCTGCGGATACTCCATGAACTATAAGCCAAAGGGAAAGGGGAAGATGCCAAACCACTTCTGGTGCAGAAAACACGCCTTGTTGCAGATAGAGGACTGCTGTACATACTTTAGGGCCTCTCATTTAGAAGAGATTATTCTTCTGGAACTCTATCGAGAGCTTATGTACCGAGGCGAACTGGTAAAACAAAGAGAAGCACTTGAGCTGGTACAGAAGGAAATGCTGGAAAGGCTTAAGAAGGAAAAGGCGGATGTCACAAAGCTGTACCAGAGCTGTTTGCAGGAAAAGAGCTCCCTTTATGAGCGTTATGCCACAGGACAGCTAAGTGTGGAAGAATATCGCGGTAAAACAGCCGAACTCACTTTGCAGCTGGAAGACCTGTCTACTAAGACCGAAAAGATAGATAGTGAATATGATCGGGTGGAAGAGGAGTATCGTAGTCCCAAGCAGGATATGAAGGATATCCTCCGCTTTTCGGGTCTGAAGGAATTAACCCAGGAGGCAGTGGATGTGTTTATTAAGAGAATCACGGTTTATCGGGATAAGCGGGTGGAGATTGAGTGGAATTACAGGGAAGGGGAAGCGTGAGCTTCCCTCCCTCCTCCTGCTTTTTAGATTACTTTAGGATTTATCGTCCACCTTTGATTGTGGGGAATAAAGTGACATGATTCATTATGCATTGATACATAATTTTGGTTCTTTAGATGCAATGATTGCAGCAACTGCAAAACACCA
>JBJELS010000090.1:0-14470 GCA_051879275.1 Lachnospiraceae bacterium | reverse complement strand
ATGACTAAAATTTGACGATTAAGGATAAGAATACAAAGGAAGGGATAGAAATATGCAGATAGAGGCCAGTAACCTTAGCAAAAAATTGGATCATTTTCTGTTATCGGATATCTCCTTTACTCTCCCGGAGGGCTATATCTGCGGGCTGGTAGGGAAAAACGGATCGGGAAAGACCAGCCTGCTTCACCTCTTAGCCGGTCTTTACCGGCAGGATGAAGGGGAACTGCAGATCGGAGAAATGAGCTATGAAAAGAACAGCCGGAAAATTCTGAATCATATCGGAATAGTCCTCCAGGAAGCGCTTTTTGAAGAAAAGGACAGTCTTGAAGAGAATGGGAAAATTTACGGGAGCTTCTATCAGGAATTTAAATGGGAGAGGTTCAGAGAATACCTGAATCGGTTTAAACTCATGGAGAAAAGGAGGTATGGATGCCTGTCTAAAGGAGAACGGCTGAAATTTCAATTTGCTTTCGCCCTGTCCCATGGGGCAAGACTACTCCTTCTGGATGAGCCTACGGGAAATTTTGATCCTGAATTTCAGGAGGAATTTTTTCGGCTTCTGAAGGAATTTATTGCTGACGGGAAAAACAGTGTCATTCTGGCTACGCATGCCACCGGGGACCTGGACCGGCTGGCAGATTATATTCTCTACCTGAAGGAGGGAAGACTCCGACTGTTTTCTGACACAGAAAGTCTTAGGGATAATTATCGTATGATACAGGGAGAAGGATATAAGATCAGGCTGATTCGACAGGAAAGAATCCTGTATGAAGAGGAAGGAAGCTTTGGAAGAAGAGCTCTGGTAAAGGCAGGAAAAAACAGCTCCTTTGATCCACAGCTGCAGGTTTGGCGTCCGACTCTGGAAGAGCTGATGTATGGGCTGGAGAAGGGAAAAGAAAAGAGATGAAAAAAAGAATAATCAAAGAGTATTTCAGGGGATTTTCATGGAAAAATATGGTAGAGACATATAAGGACAGCACTGCCTTGTGGCCTTCACTTTATCTCATCATTATCCTGCCCTATACGAATAACCTGAGAGTTGGAATTTGGATTTATATTTTAGGCTTTTTTCCCTTAGGCTTCTGCTTTCTTTCCGGATCGATCCATTTTTATAAGCCCTCCAAGCTGTTCTATCTTTGTCCCATGGATGAGAAGGAGAGAAAAGACTATATTGCAGGCCGTCTGTTATGCAATCTGTTAATCCCCCTGATGATAGGCGTGACAGGAAGTCTGCTTCTGCTATGGATGACAGAGATTGATTGGCTGGCCTTTTTCCTGCTTCTTTTAAATATCAGTCTGATTGCACTTATTCATTGCGGCTTCAATCAGAGGGAAATCATCAGGGATGATAAGGGGAGGAAAAAAAGCCTTCTGCAGGATTCTTCCACATTGAAAGAGGGCTTCTGTACGATTATTTCCCTTTGTTCCTCTATTTTTCTTTTGGCGGCATTTGCTACGGATGATTCCACACAGACAGATAAAAACGTAGAGATTCTGGTGAAGGTAATTTTGCTGCTCTTTGCTCTCTTCATCCAGCTACCACTGGGGATAAGCCTGCGAAAGAAGTGGAAAAAGCAGCTGCAGTCAGCCTTTAGCTGGGAAGGGAGGGGGCAGGAATGAAGCTGGTGATACAGCCCCAGGGTACACTGGCCATTTACGAGCAGATCGTCAATCAGATGAAGAATCTTATTCTTACCCATCAGCTGGCGGAAGGAGAAGCTCTTCCCTCCATCCGCTTACTGGCAGCAGATTTGGGAGTAAGTGTCATTACCACAAAAAGAGCCTACGAGGAGCTGGAAAAGGAGGGGCTGATCCGCTCAGTTCCCGGCAAGGGCTTCTATGTGTGTGAGTATAACAGTGATTACTTAATGGAGAAGCAGCTGGTGGAATGGGAAAAGCGACTGGCAGAGATTATCCGCGAGGCAAAGCAGGCGGGGTTGAGCCTTGAACAGCTGCAGAAAATGGCAGAAGCTTTATATACGGAGGAATAACCATGCTGTTGGAGTTTAAACAGGTTACGACGATAAGAAGAGGATTTTCACTGAACAATATTTCCTTTCAGCTGCCCCAGGGCTATATTATGGGGCTTATGGGAAAAAACGGTGCGGGAAAAACCACTCTTTTGACCCATATTGTAGAGGAAAGGATTCGCTATCATGGGGAAATAACCCTGATGGGAAAAAGTATACGAAAATACCCTCTTTGGGCCAAAAGCCAAATTGCCTTTATCACAGAAGAAGGGCCCTTTTTTGAAGAGAAATCCTTGGAAAAAAATGCAGAGCTTTTTGGCCTTTTTTATGAAAGCTTTTCTATGGAAGGATTCCGGCAGCAGATGAAGAAAATGGAGCTTCCCTTATCCCGTATATATGGCAGGCTGTCCAGGGGAGAGCGAATCCGATTCCATCTGGCCTTTGCCATGGCATACCGTCCCCGCCTGTACCTGCTGGATGAGGTGACGGCAGGAATGGATCCGGTATTTCGTACAGATTTTTATCACATTCTTCATGAGCTGATCAGAACCGGAGAAAATTCTATAGTCATGACCGGACATTTAACGGAGGAGATGGAGCAGAGAGCAGATTATCTTGGCATATTATCGGAGGGAAGACTGGCAGCCTTCGGGGAGACACCAGAGGTGATGAAGCTTTGGCCCTCTGTACATAGTGATGTCAGTTAGAAATAAGGAAAAAAGGATGAGAGAAGAAAAGGAATTGGAAAAAAGACAGGAAAAGCTTTTAGGGACTTTTTACGAAACAGCGGATGCCTTGGCGGCATACAGGGTAGTGATGAAGATAGTGGATGGTTTTCTGGTGCTGCTTCTGGTTTGTATGGGTGCAGTTCCCTATCAGTTAGGGTTAAGAGAAGAAATTCAACCGTTGCTCCTGATTGTTTCCCTTTTGGGAATGGAATGGCATATGTTTCCGTATACCCAGTTTGGAAAGGTGTATACGCAAAACAGGCGTATCTGGAAAAATATGGGCTATCTTCCCTTAAGCCGAAAGCTACACAATCGATTTCGTCTGAAAAAGCTGTTTTGGTACTGCTTTTTTATTTGGATGCCGGTAGCGGCGGTACAGTTTCTGATGGCTATGACGGAGTATGGAGAAATTCTCTGGGGAAATATCCGGTATCCCTTTACCTATGTTTTTCTGCTTCCCTTTTTGGCAGGAAGCTTTATGCTGTATCTGTGCGCAAGGAAAGCCTAGAAATCGATTCGGGTTCCCTATATTCTGCTTTACTTTGCCCTGAAGTATATGGTAAAAATAAAAGGGAAAGAAGGGAGGAAGCTATGCCGGGACAGCTTTTTTTATGTGCCACACCGATTGGGAATCTGAAGGATATGACCCCAAGAGCAGTGGAGTGTCTTAGAGAAGTGGACTTGATTGCGGCAGAGGATACCCGCAACAGCATTAAGCTCTTAAACCATTTTCAGATTAAGACACCCATGACCAGCTACCACGAGCATAATAAATACGAAAAAGCTGACACACTTGTCACAAAACTTTTGGAAGGAAAAAATATTGCCCTGATTACCGATGCGGGAACACCGGCCATTTCCGACCCCGGAGAGGTTCTGGTGATAAAATGCAGGGAAGCAGGAATTGTAGTGACATCTTTACCCGGGCCGGCTGCCTGTATTACGGCTCTCACCCTTTCGGGGTTGCCCACAAAAAGATTTTGCTTTGAGGGCTTTCTGCCTTCAGAAAAAAAAGAAAGAAAAGAGATATTGGAAGAACTAAAAGGGGAAAGCAGAACCATCATTTTGTATGAGGCTCCCCACCGTTTACGGCAGACGTTAAGGGAGCTGGAAACCACCCTGGGAAATCGACGAATTACCCTGTGCCGGGAGCTGACCAAAAAATTTGAAACCATATTTCCCACTACCCTAAAGGAGGCTGTAAGCTATTACGAGGATAATGAACCCCGCGGGGAGTATGTTCTGGTAGTGGAAGGAAAGAGTCTGGGAGAGAAAAAGAAGGAGGAGCAGTCTTCATGGCAAAGCCTTTCTCTCCATGAGCATATGCAGCATTATGAAGGGCAGGGAATTGACCGGAAAGAGGCTATGAAGCTGGTGGCAAAGGACAGAGGAATCAGCAAAAGAGAGGTTTATCAGCAGCTGCTGAAATAAGGACAAATAAAGAGGAGTCGGAATGAAAAAATTAATGACTTATTTAGTTATTTTTACAGCTTTGCTTCTATGGGGCTGTGGAAATAAAGAAGTACAGGAGACAGAGGCAGCAGTCACAGAGATCATCAGTGAGCCGGGAAAAATTCGTTTTATCTTCGATTCGGATTGGACTGTAAGCCGGAAAGGAGTGCAGGAAGATACCCTTTCCCGAAAGCTGGATGAGGATGAGTTAATCGCTGTGAATGCCATAAGAGGAAGCAGTATTAGCCTTGTATATGAGGATTTAACCGAAATTCAGGGAGGGACTCTGGTTCGGATGGAGGATTATGTGGAGGCCTATTGGGAGAAGCTGAAAACCCAATCCTCTTATTCCTATGAGTGTACAGAACCGGAAACGGGACAGTTGTACGGAGAGGAGTATTATACCTTTGCTGCTGAGGTTTCCGAATTGGATGCCGATCAGCAGTTTTATCTTCGCCGGATTGGGGATAGAGTGATGATTCTGACCTTCACTGCCTACGGAGAGGAAAGTACGGAGAATCTTATGGAATATGGAAGTAGTTTATAAAATCATCTTGCATTTTTCACAAATAGTGCTATGATAAAAAAAGTGATGTATAAATATGCAAATATGAGGAGGATAAGATGAAAAAATTATTAATCAGTCTGTTGACCTTAGGGATGATTTTGGGATTGACGGCCTGTGGAAGCTCTGATTTGCCCGCCAATTCCGTAAATTCTGCGGATGACCTTCCCGGAAAAACCATTGGTGTGCAGCTGGGAACCACAGGGGATATTTATGCCAGCGACTATGAGGAAGAAGGCTCTACTATCGAGCGCTATAACAAGGGTGCAGATGCCATTCAGGCCTTAAAGCAGGGCAAGGTGGACTGTGTAATCATTGATGAACAGCCGGCCATCGCTTTTGTGAATAAGAATTCTGACCTGAAGATTCTGGAGGAAGAATTTGCACTGGAAGAATATGCAATCTGCATTGCAAAAGAGAATACCGAATTAAAGGAAAAGGTAAATGCCGCTCTTGCCCAGCTGAAGGCTGACGGTACACTGGACAGCATTATTTCCAACTACATAGGAGACGATACCAAGGGAAAGACTCCCTATGAATCTCCTGCTGATGTAGACCGCAGCAACGGTACTCTGGTAATGGCTACCAACGCAGCTTTCGAGCCCTATGAATTTTATGAAAATCAGAAAATTGTAGGTATCGATGCAGATATAGCTCAGGCGGTATGTGACCTTCTGGGTATGGAACTGAAGATTGAGGATATGGAATTTGATTCCATCATTAATGCGGTTACCAGCGGTAAGGCAGATATCGGTGTGGCAGGTATGACTGTAACTGAGGATCGTCTGTTAAGTGTGGATTTCTCGGACCCTTATACTACAGCAACTCAGGTAATTGTTGTCCGTGGTAAATAAACAGGATAAGGGATAAAAGTGCTGCTGCTAAGCCCGAAGTCGGTTTAGGCAGCAGCTTTCTTTTTTTGAGGTGACCTATGGAAGACTTTAAACAGAAATTTTATGTAAATTTTATTCAGGATGATCGGTGGAAGTATATCACCAATGGTCTGGGAACTACATTTACCGTAACCTTTTTTGCCATTATTTTGGGTGTGGCATTAGGATTTGTGATTGCATTGATCCGATCCACGGCGGATAAAAGCGGAAGTAAAAATATTGTTTTGAGACTTCTGGACTGGTTTTGCAAGCTTTATCTTACGGTGATACGGGGAACGCCGGCCATGATTCAGCTGTTGATCATGTACTATATTGTTTTTGCCACTCCCAATGTGAGCAAGCAGTTTGTGGCAATTTTATCCTTTGGAATCAACTCAGGAGCCTATGTGGCAGAGATTTTCCGTTCAGGAATCATGTCCATTGATCCGGGGCAGATGGAGGCAGGAAGAAGCCTTGGCTTTGGTTATGCCCAGACCATGTGGTATATTGTTGCCCCGCAGGCCTTTAAAAATGTACTTCCGGCCTTGGCTAATGAGTTTATCACACTGTTAAAGGAAACCTCAATTTGTGGTTATATTGCTTTAACCGATATTACCCATGGAGCCAATACCATCAGAAGCCAGACCTATGAGCCCTTTCTGCCCCTGGTAGCAGCGGCATTAATTTACCTGATTATTGTATCCATTTTAAGCTTCGGTGTAGGAAAGCTGGAAAGGAGGCTGAGAACCGATGTCCGATAAAACGGTTTTATTTGAAATAAAGGATTTATGCAAGGCCTTTGGTGATAATCTGGTTCTTGACCATATCTCCACCAATATTTATCAGGGAGAAGTGGTAGTGATTGTAGGACCTTCCGGCTCCGGTAAATCTACTTTCCTTCGTTCCTTGAATCTTCTGGAGGAGCCTACCGGGGGAAGCATCTGTTTTGAGGGCTTGAATATTACCGACCCTAAATGCAACATTAATAAGTACAGACAAAAAATCGGAATGGTTTTTCAGCATTTTAACCTGTTTCCCCATAAAACCATTCTGCAGAATATGACCCTGGCTCCCATTAAGCTGTTAAAAAAACCCAGAGCAGAAGCAGAGAAGGAGGCAATGGAGCTGTTGAAAAGAGTAGGGCTGGAGGAAAAAGCGAATGCATATCCTTCCCAGCTTTCCGGTGGACAGAAGCAGAGGATTGCCATCGTCCGCTCATTATGTATGAATCCCGATGTGATGCTGTTTGATGAGCCTACCAGTGCGCTGGACCCGGAAATGGTAGGGGAGGTATTGAATGTTATGCGTGATCTGGCAAAGCAGGGAATGACTATGGCAGTAGTAACCCATGAAATGGGATTTGCCAGAGAGGTAGGAACCAGAGTATTATTCATTGACGAGGGACAAATTAAGGAAGAAAATACCCCGGGGGAATTTTTTGCCAATCCCAAGAATCCCAGACTTCGGGAATTTTTATCTAAGGTATTATAAGGAAGCTTCATGGAAAAAAGGATAAATGTCCTTTTTTCTTTTTTTATGTTATGGTATAAAAAAGAGAGAAATAATAAGGAGGGACTTGAGGATGAATTATTCACCGGATGCCAGTAAACAGTATCATATTCAGGTGGGAAAGGGTGACGTAGGGCGTTATGTGATTATGCCGGGAGACCCAAAACGCTGTGAGAAAATTGCCCGCTATTTTGATGACGCAAAGCTGGTGGCAGACAGCAGGGAGTATGTGACCTATACCGGTTATCTGGAGGGAGTGAAGGTCAGTGTCACCTCCACCGGTATCGGCGGCCCTTCAGCCTCGATTGCCATGGAGGAATTAGTGAAGTCAGGCGCGGATACCTTTATCCGTATTGGTACCTGCGGCGGGATGCAGCTGCCTGTAAAGAGCGGAGATGTGGTGATTGCCACGGGAGCAATCCGTATGGAGGGAACCAGTAAGGAATATGCGCCTATTGAATATCCCGCAGTGGCCAATCTGGAAATCACTAATGCATTGGCAGCAGCAGCAAAAGAAAAGGGAGTACAGTACCATGTAGGTGTGGTGCAATGCAAGGATTCCTTCTATGGTCAGCACGAGCCGGAAATCAAGCCGGTGAGCTATGAGCTGGTCAATAAATGGGAGGCCTGGAAAAGAATGGGCTGCCTGGCTTCGGAAATGGAATCTGCAGCATTATTTATTGTGGCAAGCTATCTTCGTGTCCGTGCGGGAAGCTGCTTTGTTGTGGTGGCCAATCAGGAAAGAGAGAAGGAAGGATTGGAGAATCCGGTAGTTCATGATACGGATATGGCCATCCGGGTGGCGGTGGAAGCGCTGCGAAAATTGATTAAAGAGGAGAAGAAGGATGGAAGCATTAACTAAGGATATCCTGGAAAAGCTGATTGAAACAGCTCTGGCCCAGCGGGCATTTTCCTATGTGCCCTATTCCGGATTTAAGGTGGGGGCAGCCCTTTTGGCTAAAAACGGAACCATCTATACCGGCTGTAATATTGAAAATGCAGCCTATGGTCCTTCTATTTGTGCAGAACGGACGGCTTTTTTTAAAGCAGTCAGTGAAGGGGTAAGAGAGTTTCGGGCTATTTGTGTCGTAGGAGGAAAAGGAGAGACCTTGACGGAATATGCCGCTCCCTGTGGGGTATGCCGCCAGGTAATGATGGAATTTTGTCATCCAGGGGAATTTGAGATTATTCTGGCAAAGAATAAGAAGGAGTATGAGCTTTATACCTTAAAGGAGCTGCTACCTATGGGATTTGGCCCGGCTAATCTGTCCTAATGGCAAATAAATGAAGGATGAAGAGAAACTATTGACACAGAAGGGGAAAACAGAGAAAATTAAATTGGAGCTTATCCATTTTAATCAAAAAGAAAAAGGAGAAGAAAAATTATGAAAAAGAAACTATTGGCAGTAGTGTTGGCTGCTACCATGGCACTTTCCTTAGTGGCATGCGGCAGTCAGAATGCAGGCGGCAACAGTGCGGCAACTGACAGTGCAGGAGAGGATACCGCAGCTGCCGAAGGGACAGAAGGAGACACAATAGCAGCCGGCGAGAGCTACAAAATCGGTCTGGTAACCGATACCGGCGGAGTAGAGGATCAGTCCTTTAACCAGTCTGCATGGGAAGGACTTCAGAAGGCAGCAAAGGATTTTGGAGTAGAGGTTAATTACCTTTCTTCCTCAACAGATGCAGATTATGCACCCAATATTGAAACCTTCATTGATGAAGAATATGACTTGATTATCAGCGTAGGCTTTCTTTTGGCTGATGCCACCAGAGCAGCAGCAGAGGCTAATCCTGATGTAAATTTTGCCATCATAGATGATTCCAGCTGTGCGGACCTTCCTAATGTAACCTGTCTTACCTTCAAGCAGGAACAGGCTTCCTATCTGGTTGGCTATGTGGCAGGCCTGATGACGGAAAAGAACAATGTAGGCTTTGTTCTGGGGATGGCAAGCGATGTTATGCATCTGTTTGGCTACGGCTATTGTGCAGGTGTTCTGGATGCGAATCCTGATGCAAAGATTCAGCAGGGTAATGCAAATAACTTCGGCGACCCGGCAATGGGAACCACTCTTACCACCAACTTTGTAACCAATGGAGCTGATGTGGTGTTCCATGCAGCAGGCGCTACCGGTACCGGTGTAATCTCTGAGTGTCAGGCTAAGGGAATCATGGCAATCGGTGTAGACAGTGATCAATCCTATCTTGCACCTGAAACGGTGATTACTTCTGCGATGAAGCGTGTGGATAATGCAGTATATTCTACCGTTTCGCAGTTGGTAGAAGGTACACTGGCAGGAGGACTGGCTGTATATGATTTAACCAATGAAGGTGTAGATATTGCACCCACCACCGATCTGCTTCCTGAAGAAGTAGTTACTGCAGTGAATGAAGTAAAGGAAAAAATCATTTCCGGTGAAATCACTGTTCCGGATTCAAAGGATGCCTTTGAAGCTGTATACGGTGATGTATACGAATTGGATTAATTTAACCGAAGACTGTCGCCAGGCTGCGGATAATTCCGCAGCCGAAAGACAGTTTTATTATTAAAAGAGAAAAGAAAATGAGGAAAACGGGAGGATAAGATGAAAGCCATATCAATGGAAAGAGTAGAGGAAACAAGAGAACGTATACTGGGTATCATCAAGAGTCCCGCATTAACTCATGAGCAGAAGGTGGCAAACCTTGCCAATGCGGCGGATTCACTTTTGGAAGTGCTTGCCCTGCCGGAAGGCTTACAGGAGCTTTTAGAGGAAAAATGTATCTGCGATCTGGCAGAAGGACATGCACCTCTTCGTCCTCGTTATATTATTCCGGATTATCAGAAGTTTTTAAAAGAAGGAAGTAAATTCTTACAGTTGGAACCACCGGGGGATTTGTATGAAGTATTAAACCATTTATTGATTTTTTACAAGCACGTTCCCAGTGTGACCAATTTTCCGGTTTATACGGGTCAGCTGGATGAGCTTTTGGAGCCTTATATGGATACGGTATCTGAGGAAGAGGCAAAGAGGCTTTTAAAGATGTTTTTTATCCATATGGACAGAACCATTTTGGATTCCTTCTCTCATGCCAATATTGGCCCAAGGGAGACTAAGGCAGGCAGACTGATTCTGGAGGTAGAAAAGGAGCTGGAGCATGCAGTGCCCAATATCAGCCTGAAATATGAAGAAGGAGTAACCGGAGACGAGTTTGCTCTTAGGGCAGTGGAGTGTGCCCTGCACAGTGCCAAGCCCAGCTTTGCCAATCATGTCATGTTCAAAAAGGAATTAAGCAAAGACTATGTGATTGCAAGCTGCTATAACGGACTGCCTTTAGGGGGAGGTGCCTATACGCTCTGTCGTCTGATTTTGGGAAATATAGCTAAACGGGCAGAAAGCATACAGCAGTTTAAGGAAAAGGAGCTTCCCTACGTTATGGAAATCATGGCCTCCTACATGGACGAGAGGATTCGGTTTGAAGTAGAGGAGAGCGGCTTTTTTGAACATCATTTTCTGGTCAGAGAAGGTTTTATCTGCCGGGAGCGTTTTACCGCCATGTTTGGTCTGGTAGGTCTGGCAGAATGTGTGAATACACTTTTGGAAAAAGAAGGAAAACAGGGACGCTTCGGACAGGACGATTACGCCGATCAGCTGGGTGTAGAGATTATGGATATTATTGATGCCTTTAACCGTAACCACAAAAATCCTTATTGTCAGGTTACTAAGGGACATTTTCTGCTGCATGCCCAGGTGGGAATAGCTGAGGATAAGGGAATCAGTCCGGGAACGAGGATTCCCATCGGAGAAGAGCCTAAGGAGCTGATTGACCACTTACGGGTAATCAGTAAATTCCACAAGTATTTTCCTTCCGGTACCGGAGATATTTTCCCCATTGATCTTACGGTACACAAAAATCCGGAATACGTTCTGGATATTATCAAAGGTGCATTTAAACAGGATATACGTTATTTATCCTTTTACAGCAGTGACAGTGATGTTATCCGTATTACCGGTTATCTGGTAAAGAGATCGGAAATGGAGAAGCTGGACAGGGGAGAGGCAGTTTTGCAGGATACCACCGCATTGGGTCTGGGTGCTGCCAAAAACGGAAAAATTCTGGAGAGAAAAATACGCTGATGAAAGCTATTGTTAACCGAATTATTCCCTTCAGCAGCGTGGATGGGCCGGGTAATCGGACAGCTGTTTTTTTACAGGGCTGTAATTTGGACTGTAAATATTGTCACAATCCGGAAACCAGACAGGTATGCAGAAGCTGCGGTATATGTGTTAAAGCCTGCCCTGCAAAAGCCCTAACAGGTAAAGAAGAGGGAGGGGTGGATTTTCATGAGGAAAAATGTCTGCTCTGCGATACCTGTATCAAGGTCTGTCCCTACAGCAGCTCACCCAGAGTCAGAGAGATGACGGCCAAAGAGGTATATGAGGCGGTAAAGAGGCAGCAGCCCTTCATCCGGGGAATAACCGTTTCCGGCGGCGAGTGTATGCTTTATCCCGAATTTTTAACGGAATTATTTACTCTGACCAAAAAAGTGGGATTGGGTACCCTGATTGACAGTAACGGAACCATACCCTTTTGGCAATATTCTGAGCTTCTTCAGGTGACAGATGGTGTTATGCTGGACATAAAGGCCTTTGATGAAGACGATCACGAAAGAATAACCGGACATTCCAACAAGATAGTATTGGAGAATGTCCGTTATCTTTCCCAAAACAATAAACTGGCAGAGGTTCGTGTGGTGGTGGTACAGGAGCTGTACGATGCCCGAAAAAGTGTTGAGGGAATTGCAAATCTGCTTTCCGACTGTAATGCTGCAAAGGATATTCGCATAAAGCTCATTGCGTACAGACCTATGGGAGTGAGAGAAGAATATGCACATTACCGGATCCCTTCCCGGGATTTTTTGAAGGAACTGGCAGAGCCGTTTAAGCAGAAGGGGTATCGGAAGATTATCATGATTTAGTAAAGGAGGCGGCAATTTTGGGAAGAGTAAGTCACATGGACAAAAGTACGGTTGTGGTTGAAATGAAGGACATTGTAAAGAAATTCGGTGACTTCACTGCAAATGATCATATTCAGCTGATTGTACACAAGGGCGAGGTACACGCTGTCCTGGGGGAAAACGGTGCAGGAAAAAGCACGCTGATGAACGTTTTGTGCGGTCTGTATAAGCCCACCGGCGGACAGATATTCATTCATGGAAAGCAGGTACATTTCAACAGCCCTAAAGATGCCATAGATATAGGTATAGGTATGGTTCATCAGCATTTCATGCTGATTCAGCCTTTTACCGTTCTGGATAATATTATTTTAGGCATAGAACCGGTAAAGGGCCTGGTTGTTGACCGGGAGACGGCCAGGAAAAAAATTCTGGAGCTGTCTGAGCGCTACCATATGAGTATTGATCCGGAAGCCAGGATTGAGGATATTTCTGTGGGAATGCAGCAGAGAGTAGAAATTCTCAAGGTGCTGTACCGGGGAGCAGATGTACTGATTCTTGATGAGCCAACCGCTTCTCTTACGCCTCAGGAAATAGAAGGTTTGCTTAAGATTATAGAGAATCTGACGGCAGATGGAAAGAGCATTATTTTAATTACCCACAAACTGAAGGAAATCACCGCTTCCTCTGACAACTGTACGATTATTCGTCAGGGTAAGTATATTGATACGGTAGAGGTTGAAGGAGTAAATGAAAACGATCTGGCGGCCATGATGGTGGGCCGTGACGTAAGCTTTAAGGTGGAAAAAAGAGAACAGAAGCCGGGAGAAGTGGTGCTTGAAGTAAAGGATGTTCATGCCAGGGATTACCGCGGAGTAGAGGTGCTGAATGGACTGAATATTGATGTTCGTAAAGGGGAAATTGTAGGACTTGCAGGGGTGGACGGAAACGGACAGACGGAGCTGGTGGAAATTCTTACAGGCTTAAGAAGGGCAGAATCGGGAGAAATTAAGGTGATGGGCAAAGATGTCTTCAACCGCACGCCCAAAGAAACCTTTGAGGCGGGAATTTCCAGCATACCTGCTGACCGGCATAAGCATGGTCTGATTCTGGATTTTTCCAATGAAGATAATATGATTTTGCAGCATTTTAACGAAGAGCCTTTTGCCCACAAAGGATTTTTAAAGCGAAAAGCCATCCGCCAGCATGCTGTAGGACTGATGGACAAGTTTGATATCCGTCCCAGAGGTACTGAGGGGCGTCCGGCGGCAACCTTATCCGGTGGTAATCAGCAGAAGGTAATTATTGCCCGTGAAATTACCAATGATAAAGAGCTTTTGATTGCTGTAAACCCTACCCGTGGACTGGACGTAGGAGCCATTGAATTTGTTCATAAATATCTGGTAGAGCAAAGGAATAAAAACCGGGCAGTTCTTCTGGTTTCCTTTGAGCTGGATGAGATTATGAGTCTGTCTGACCGTATTATGGTCATTTCGGAAGGGAAAATCACGGGAACGGTATCCGGGGAAGAAATTGCAAACAATCTAACGGATGAGAAGGAGCTTGGCTTCTTAATGGCAGGAGGTAAACGGACATGAAAAGGAAAAGTATTTTAGAAGCTAATGTACTGTATACACTTATTGCCATTGTCATCGGGTTTATCATCGGAGCTGTCTTTTTGACGATAGCAGGAATCAGCCCTGCGGTAGCCTATGGAAAATTAATTGATGGTGTTATCGGAAAGCCCAAATATATGATCTGGACGTTGGTTTATGCCAGCCCTCTGATTTTTACCGGCTTAAGCGTAGCCTTTTCCCTTCGGACAGGGGTATTTAATATCGGAGCCGAGGGACAGTTTGTAGTGGGGGCATTGGCTGCCTGTGCGGTAGGCATTCTGGTGGATCTGCCTGCAATCCTTCATGCTCCCCTGTGTATTTTGGCGGCAGCGGCAGCAGGCTTTTTCTGGTCCTATCTGGTAGGCTTGATGAAGGTAAAAAGAGGGATCCATGAGGTACTATCCTACATTATGTTTAACTGGCTGGCCTTTTACCTGTCCAATTATATGGTGAATACACAAGCCCTGCATAAAGAGGGAGATGGTGAAGCTACAAAGAATGTTCTGGATTCGGCGAGGCTTCTTCTGCCTGAAGGAATGCTGAAAGCTCTTAACTGTACCGGAGCAAACTGGGGCTTTATTATTGCTATAGCTGTAGCTATTGCAATCTGGGTGATTATCGAAAAAACGACTCTGGGCTATAAGCTGAAGGCAGTGGGCTTTAACCGGGAAGCAGCCACCTTCGGCGGAATCAATGCGGATAAATCCATTCTCACTGCTTTGGGAATATCCGGTGCATTGGCAGGTATAGGCGGCGCAGTACAGATATTGGGTATGGGAGGACGAATCAGTCAGTTTGCCGGCCAGGAGGGCTACGGCTTCC
>JBJELS010000089.1:0-14483 GCA_051879275.1 Lachnospiraceae bacterium | reverse complement strand
CATATAATTAAAGCCATAGCAACGTTTAAGCAGGCTGCTATGGCTTACTGTGTCATGTACATATCCGGTCTATTTACCCTTGTACTTCTTAATCTGGGAGTAATCCTCCATAATACCTAAAACCTTCTCACGACCTTCTGCATTCAATTTTACATAATACTGCATTACTCGATTCTCCAGAAGCTGTTCACTGACAGTTGTATCTCGTTCGAGAGAAGTAAAATCAATGGGATTCAGATTCAGCTTACCGCACATTCTAATTACGGTACCATAACCCATTCCTTCAATTCCTCTCTCCAGGGCAGTAACCAGTGTGCTGTAGGGGATATCCATTTCAATAGCAAACTGCCTCAAGCTCCTGTACTGAGATAAAATTTCTTTTTTCAAGATTGCTGCTTTTGTCATACCTACCTCCATTAAATTATTTTAGTTGATATATATTCATCAATGATATCTACCGCTCATTCCGATAAATATCATAATGCTTTGTTTCACCAATCTTTACCATTTTCACTGACTTCGGTTCGCCCACAAGCTTTTTCTCCTTGGAAAGAATGATATAATCGCAGTCATATTGTGCAGCGAGCTCAGCCAGCTTTTTAGAGGGTATCTCCTCCTGGTTCATCAGCTGGCGCAGAGGATGATCACCATAAATCCAATCCGGTGCAAGATAATCTCTTCCATAAGCCATCTGTATTTCAGAAGTATATTGACGAATGAAATGAATCAGCTCATCAGGAAAAACTCCCGTCACCCGCTCCTGTCCCTCTCCGGGCATAATGGCTTCACATACTTCAATAGCTTCCTGGGGGATATGGTAAATATTCTCTGCTTTGGTAATATATATATTACTATATACGCATTTGCCTGAAACTGCAATCAAAATCACCCCTAAAATTATCCCTGATGCAGGATATCGTCCCAAAATTCTGATTCCGGCATAAGCTATAGAAATAGTCATGGGCAAAAGCCACAGGATTCTGTAGTAGGTTCCTTTATCCAAAAGCTGATAGCCATAATAAAACAGTGGGCAGAAAAACAGAAGTTGCAATACGCTTGCTCCATAGACAAAAATATTGCGTACTGCTTCATTTTTTTCTGTTATCCATAAATAAAGCAGAGCCAGAAGATAGAGAATAGTCAAAAAACCGGCTCCCGTATATTCCCTGAAAATCAGTAAGATCTCTCTCATGCCCTTCTCCTATAATAATACATATAACAACCCGTATACTCCGCAAGGAATACAGGTTAAACCGAGCTTTAACAGAGTTTTCGGATTCTTCTGTCTAACAGCAATGACAAGACCGGTTACCGCTAAAAGCAACACATTCAAAAACACGCTGGCAGTACTCATCATTGCGGCCACAATATTAATCATAAACAGCAGTATCCACAGCCCTTTTCCTGCTGACGGTCTGCTGCTGTCCCGATTATAAATCCACAGCAGAACCATAAAGACAGCGGGGATAACCACATTAGCCAGCATGGATTTTCCCTGCCAGGTACGCATCAGCAAAAAGGTGGAGCCCGGATAAATGGATACATTCCCGAAAATCTGTAATGCACAGACCAAAATCATAAAGCCCGGGAGAAGCTCCTTCTTTTCTCTTAATAATTGTTTTCCTGCCTCCAGGTAAATCCAGTAGGTAAGAGGAATCAGGATTACCGGTAAAATGGTATGGCTGATAATCGTGGCATGAATCCCCGTAATCCGGGCGATATAAGCAATCCAGATGGGAAAGACAGCCATGGAATGCCGGTAGTCCAGGCTTGTAGACAGTCCCGTATACGGCAATATCCTGTATAGAGTGTTTGTTTCGTCGGTGATGACTGACTGGACAACATAATAAGCATCATCTCCATCAAAGGAAGCATGGGTAACCGCCATAATCAGCTGAAAAGCAATAAGCAAAAAAACACATATCCACTGAATCTGCTCCGGCCTTGTCATTTCTTTCCCTCTCACAGCAGAATGCCAGAGCCTGTTTCCTTTCCTCCAGCTATGCATGGCCCGAACAATGCCCAGACCCGTCAGAATGGCTGAAACTGCAGTAAACAGCTTCACAATGGTTCCAAACCCCCAGGCATCCAGAAATACCACCGGAACTGCAATTAGTTGAAAAACTGCAAGAAGAGTCAAAAAACCGGAAATATAGCTCATCCCCATACTCCTTTGCTCCGGCTCAAGCATCATATCAATAATCATACCGGTCCCCAAAGGTGCCAATAGTAACAGCAATACCAGTATCATTCCCTGCAAAAGCATAAATTCCTCCCGTTATTTAATCAGTCAATTATACCAATCTTCAAAAATCGCCTCATAGTCATAAGTTAAAGCGAGATTATATAATGCATCCAATTCCTTTTCCAGATTATCCAAGGTTACCCTTCTGCTGCCGTCTGCAAAGCACTGTACCATGTATTCACATATACTTCCATGATAGTGGGTATAGTCTGCATAGTTATTTAAATTACATATGATATTTTCCTCATTCTGAAAGAAAAAAATCTCTACATTTTCATATTCCAAAAGCCTTCTGCTTATATAATCATATTTGGCTATCACTGCATCCAGCTCCTTCCTTCGCATCACATCATTCCAGTAGAGAATGCTGTAAGGCGGATAGAATATCGTAAAAGTAGTCTCCGGGTGAGCTTCAATATAGGGACAGATATTCGTCCTCAGATTGTCCTCAATAGCCTCCAGATAAAAATCTTCCGCTACCTTTTTCTCTGCCTCCTGTGCAGGTTTATAATACATCAGTACCAGAGCCTTTTGATAATGCTCATCCTGCCACCAGGGTCTGTAAATCATATTCCATTCCGATTTATCCTTAGGATCAGCTGCTGCTCTTAGGATATAGTCTAAAATTACATCCTTATTTAACAAATAATTAATATCATTAAAGTAGTTATCGTCATATAAGTATTCCGGTACTTCAAACTTAGTCTGATTAACATCAGCAGAATAGTTCAGCTCATCAATTCCTAAAAACACTCTTTCCAGAGTTTCTCCCTTCGTGTCAAACACAATCTTCATTATATTGGACTGATCCTTAGGGAAAGCACCGTTATAGCTTAATTTCTGGGTCTTCAGGCCCAGATACTCATTAAACCAGTCGGTATTAAAATTAACGGTCATGGAGGAGCCCAATAAAATACTGTCATACTCCATATTCTTTGCCAGCCCGGGATTCATATTTACCTGACTGTCCACAATATAGGGAAAGCTCTCCAGAGGCTTATGGTACTGAAAAAATGGGTCTATTACATAAGTCAGTCCGGCAGCACCGCCAAGTCCTGCCAATGTGATTCCCCCGAATACCAGCAGCCAGTTTCTTATTTTTTTCATTTTTTCATCCTTTAAAAGTTAAAATACAGGAAGGTACTCACCCCGGACAGGGAAATCACACACCATACAAATAAAACTGCAGAAATCGCTGCACTGATTATCCCCAGAGAGGATTTACTCACAATTTGAGCACTATTTTTTCCCAAAAAGGTTATGGAAAGAAGGATTCCTGTAAATGCAAACAATAAATAGCAGTCACTGTTTGGCAGATTACTGATTCCGCTTATTTTAAGTAGATACCAAAATTCTCCCAGATTAAAGGCCTGCTTCATGGCTTCTGCGGGTAATGCCCAGGGTTTGGTAAAAATCTGACTGATCAGCAGATTTGCCTCTCCCACGTCAGCCGCTCTGAAGTATACCCAGGCCAGACTGACAAAAGTAAAGGTAGCAATCACTCCCAGAGCTTTTTTCCCCTTTTTTCTTCCTGTCTCACTTCTCCTGCTGTCAGGAATAGACACCGTCATGGCATCGTTTCTTCTTTTTTCCCACCATCTGGTCAGAAGATATAGGATTCCATGCATAATACCCCAGATGATGAAGTTCCACCCTGCCCCATGCCATAATCCGCTTAGAAAAAAGATCAGAATCAGGTTGCCGTACATTTTTGCCGTACCCCTTCGATTCCCTCCCAAGGGTATATAAATATTTTTGGTAAAAAACCGACTTAGGGTGATATGCCATTGCTTCCAAAACTCGACGATATTCCCCGCCTTATAGGGAGAATGAAAATTTTCACAGATGTCAATACCAAACATCCCTCCTATCCCCCGGGCCATATCACAATAACCGCTAAAATCATAGTAAAGCTGCAAAGAATAAAACAGAATCGTCAACAGGCTCTCAAAGCCATTGAGATTTCCCACATTGCCATAAGCATAATCCACTGCCACACCAAAGGTATCCGCAATCAGAAGCTTTTTTGCCAATCCCAGAACGAAGAGATAAATTCCTCTGATAATTTTCTCCTCCTCTGTCTTCTTTTTCCCAATGGCAGCAAATTGGGGAAGCATCTCCTCATGAGTGACAATAGGCCCTGCAATCAGCTGTGGAAAAAAGGAGACGAACAGGGCATAGTCGATAAAGCTGCAGCCTTCCAGCTCTCCCCGATAAGTATCTGCAAGGAAGGAAATCTGCTGAAAGGTAAAGAAGCTGATTCCCAACGGCAAAAGTATATGCTTTAAAGGCAGAGAAAGGCCAAACAGCTGATTAATGTTTTCCAGAAAGAAATCATAATATTTAAAGTAAAACAGAACAAAAAGATTTAAGCTGATTCCCAGAGCAAGAATTTGGGCCGTTTTTCCTTTATCTTCTCTATTGCCGGATGCAGGACATTCCTTCTGCCTGTAAGCAATCCAACGGTGAAAGCCGTAATTGATTAGGATACTGAATATCATAATCAACAAGTAATTCACACTGAAATAACCGTAAAACCAAAGAGAAAAGCAAGTAAGCCACACCTTAGCCAGTGTGGCCTGCCTGTTCTTTAATCCATAGTAGCCGAGTAAGCACAGCGGCAAAAATAAGAAAAGAAAGATATAGGAATTAAACAGCATTTCTCCAGACTCCCTTAAATCATTCCGCTGAATCCGACTTGTTTTTCAAAACATACTCACCGTACACCCGGTTCAAATCCATCTCAAAATTCTTTCGATCCCGCTGTACAATATTGTTTAAGATCATTCCCGCAAAAAAAGACTGAATTGCTGCGAGGCAAACAAATCCACATACAATCAGGGTAGGGAACTTCAATACCAGTCCGGTCTGCAGATATTCGATGAAAACAGGAATAAAAAAGCCCATAGCCAGAAGCAGCAGCACCGATGCCAACAAATTAAAAAAGGGAAAGGGCCTGTACTCCCGAAACAGCTTTCCAATGGTCATCAACACCTTAAATCCATCTGAATAGGTATTCAGCTTGGATTCACTTCCCTCCGGCCGATCACGGTAATCCACCAGAACATTCTCCACCTGCATGTTATTATTAACCGCGTGGATGGTCATTTCCGTTTCAATCTCAAAGCCCTTGCTCATTACCGGAAAGGTCTTCACAAACTGATAGCTGAAGGCTCTGTAGCCGGTCATAATGTCCTTAATCTCGCTTTTAAACAGTACGTTAATGCTTTTACGCACCAGAGAATTTCCAAAATTATGAAAGGGGCGCTTATTCTGTGTAAAATAAGTGGTGGAAAGTCGGTCTCCCACTACCATATCTGCATTCTCCCGGATAACCTTATCTGCCATTTCACGGGCATATTCCATAGGATAGGTATCATCTCCATCCACCATGATATAACAGCGTGCATCAATTTCTCTGAACATGCGGCGAATAACATTACCTTTCCCCTGCATATGCTCATAACGGATAACGGCTCCTGCCTTCTTTGCCACCTCCACGGTTTTGTCCTGAGAATTATTGTCATATACATAGACTACCGCTTCCGGCAGAGCAGCCCTGGCATCCCTTACCACCTTGTCAATGGTTTTTTCCTCATTATAGCAGGGAATCAATACCGCAATCTTATCCATAGTTCCTCTCGTTCCCGGCAGTCCGGCTGCCTCCTGTTTATTTGCATATTCTTGTCTATTATAATATAAAATCGGCTTTTCGTCCACCTTAGGAAGAAAAGCCGTAAAGAAAAGAGTTTCTATCTTTTATTTTTCCATTTCAGTAAGCTTCGCGGCAACAAAGTCTGCGTATAATGCCCGTCCTTCTGCCGAAAGATGTACCCCGTCATACAGGTATTGATTTTTGTTTTCTCCATTTATTCCCAAATCATGATAGGTATCCAAAAAAGCTGTACCATACTCCTCAGAGACTTCTTTGGCGGCTGCCACATAATCCTCTACACTTCCTTCACTTAATTCCGTAGAAAATTCCGTATAGGAGGGAGCAATCAACAATACCTCCATTTCCGGATAGGTCTCCGTCATTTTAGCCACAGTATGGCGAAGTGCTCCTACATAGGTAGTCATATCATACATATCCTCAGGGTAAATTTCCACTCCTGAAAAATAATCATTAAGTCCGTAGGATATAATCAGGTAGTCTACTTCTTCAAAATTCACTGCATCAATAATCTCTTTTGCCGGAAGTCCTTCCAGAAACTCTGAGGATTCTTCCTTTCTGGCAATATACATTAACCCATTTACCGACTTGCTGCTCCAGCCTTCCCTTACATCCGTTGGGTCGGAAACTACTGCTGCCGAAGTTCCTCCAATTGAGCAGTTATATACCGTTACTCCCAGCATTTCCTCCAGACGTTCGGATACACCGTCCGCTCCCCGCTTGTCATCCCAGATACTATCCCCAAAAACTGCTACTGTAATTTCTCCATCATCATTTTTAGAGCTGTCTGCCTCCAGCAGGTTTTCCGACACAGTCTTTGCCGAATAGCCGACTGTTCTTTCCTGCTGTAATATATCCTTTGCGTATTGAATCTGACCTCCCTCAGTATTCTCCTCTATAAGCTCCGTCTCCTGGGAGGCTTCTTCCTTTTTTTCTTTTCCCAGGACATATCTGTCATCTGTACTGATCAGTCTTCCGATTAGTACCAACAAAGCTACTATAATCAAACACTCACCCAGGAAAATCACATTAGCCTTTTTCATCTTCCTCCTCCTTTTCTCTGCTATATCTGATAATAAAAGTATAAACAGACAATCCTATATTTTTTCATAGGAAAAATTTTAAGGTTTTCTTAAAAAGTGAGGCGGCTGACTACTGCTGTGGAAATCAGCTCTATAACTCCGACTGAATTGCCCGTACCAGGTATTCCGAAATCGCTTTATAAGAGAATGTATTTTCAAAATGTTTATGTCCTGCTTCCTTAATCCGGCTGATGGCTTCTGCATTAGCCGGATCATTAATATAGGTCATTACTTCTTCCATAGCTTTTTGAGATTTATCTGTCAGAATAATCCCGGTTTCATTTGCCTTAATATATTCATCTATCACATCCGTATAAGAAGCGATTACCAGCTTACTGTATTCAAGAGCCGTCATAATCACAATTTGTCCACTGGCACCGGTATTGTACTTCATCAGCATGATGACGGCATGTGCGTGACGAAGCAGCCGGTTAAATTCCTCATAAGGAATATCCCATAGCACCTCAATATTCTCTGATAATTCATTATTCTGGCAATACTTTACAAAATCTTCGTTTGCCCGGGAAGCGGCAATCTTAATCTTCCATGGATGATTTTGAAATAATTTTGCAAGTGCAACAAAATCACGATTCGCATAGCCTCCGGAAAAGAAATAGCCTTCGTCCCCTGCCTCCAATAAAACCTTATCTTTGTCCCACTCTCCATAAGGAACATAAATAAAATGATCTGCCGTCAGCTGAAAATTGCTTTGATACAGTTCTATTTCCGGACGGGAAAATACTACAATTTTAAAGACTGTATCCGCCGGCATAATTAAATGGATAATCGTTCTGATAATTTTCATCATTTTCGGCTGATGAATATATACCCCATACCAAAACAGCTTATTAAATCGAATCAGCCTGAGCTTCTTCATCAGCAGAAGGAACAGGGCGCAATAATTGGAGCAAATAAGAATATTGGCCTCTTTAAACTGCTTCCTTGCTTTTAACAGATTAACTGAATTTTTAGCCTCTTTTCCCAGAAGCTCTTTTTTATTGGGAAAATTACCGTATTCCTTTCCGTGCAGTTCAACAACCCTGAAAGAAAGTCTTTCCTGCAAAACCTCCCGAACCGCTTTCCATTCTTTATCATAAGTAGTAATAAAATAGTTATTCATGTTTCTCTCCATTCCATTCAGCAGGATTTAATCCATACTCCATTCTAAAGTATATTTCTCAAAATCGGAAGTCTTTTTATACGGATACCATAATGATAGTTTCAAAAGAAACAGTTTTATGCTATAATCTCGTTATTTAGGAGGCTGAGCATGAATAACATTACCGGAAAAAATTCCCCTTTTACAATATCCAAAATCATTTCCCCCGTCACTCTGGGTGCCCTTATGGTATTCTATCTTTTCTTTGCCCTATATGATGGAGCAGTAATTGCCGTGGATTCCCCCGGCTATATAGAGATGAGCTTTTCCAGAGAGCCTTTATACCCTTTGTTCCTTGCTTTTTTCCGCCTTTTTGGAGAAAACTATCTCCTATATGCGGTAATCGTCCAAAGCCTGTTAATGGCTTATGCTGCCTGGGCTCTGGCAGACTATCTTCGTCTGAGGCTAAAGATACATCCTCTGTACGGTCTTCTTCTTTACCTTTTTGTACCGGCTACTTCTCTGCTTTGCCGCTTTGCGGCCAAACGAAGCTCCATGTATACCAACAGCATCCTTTCCGAGGGTATTGCCACCTCCCTCTATTTGCTGTTCATCCTTTATCTTTTTCGTTTTCTACTGGAAAAAAACAAAAGCTGGCTGGCTGCTGCCTCTTTTCTTGCTTTCCTGCTGATTTCCACCAGAAAGCAGATGCTTATGGTTATGCCCATGCTGATTTTGGTAATTGTTTTCTTTGCTGCCTCCTCTTCCTTATGGAAAAGAATCTTACAGGCCGCAATCCTCAGTCTGGTTATCCTGACTTCCTCTACCCTTTTGGACTGCACCTATAATTATGCTGTAAGGGGACAGTTTTCCCGTCACAGCAGCGATAACCGCTTCGTCACCACCATGCTCTTTTACAATGCCCAAAGGTCAGATGCAGATTATATTGCAGATGAAAGCATTCGGGAACTGTTTCTGGACATCTATGCTGTTTGTGAAGAAAATGGATATCTGGGCTCTCAGGCAGAAAAGGGCTGGCTGAATGAGGTTACCCATTTTGGAGATCACTATGATCATATTCAGATTGACACCATGTGGCCCATGATCTTGGAGCAGGCCGGTGAAAATGTGGGAGAAGAAAGTGTAGCCCTGAAGGATATGGAAACTGATCGGATCAACAGCGTAATTATCCGTTCCATTCTCCCCCATCAGCTTCCAAAGCTGGCCCACAGTTTATTGAACAACTTTGCTTCGGGGATGATTACTACGGTGGCACAAAGGACTCCCGCTCTGATTGTTTATAGTGTTTTTGTCTACGCGGCTTTTTGTTTTCTCTTTGTTCGGGTCTTCCTCCTTTACCATAAAACAAAAAAGCAGGAGTATCTTCATGTCCTGCTTTTTAGCGGTATTACCTTACTTGGTATTCTTTGTAATGTGGGACTGGTATCTGCAGTTATTTTCTGCCAAACCAGATACACTATCTATAATATGCCTCTGTTTTATATGTCCGGTGCATTGCTTCTGTACGTTTACTCACGAACAATCCTTGTGGAGTCTATGGAATCCACCTCAAACCGGGCATAATCCAGCAAAGTGCCACCTTCCTTCTCAAATACCAGGATTCCTGCTCCCGCTTCTTTTTCCAGGGCAAATTCCTGCTCCTGCCAATGGATAATCATGGCTGCCGTATCGAAATTGATTCTCATACCGAAGCTTCCCAGAGAAGTATTGCACTCTTCCCCCTCATCAATCTGGTAAATCCGGTTTTTCTCCCGGTCTGCCAGGATGAAGGTATTTCCTGACGAAAAGCTTTCCACATCGATTCCGGTATTGGCCAACAGTTCCTGAAGAACTGTATCATCCAGCCAGTCTGCTCCCGGAGCCATCCAGATTCCGAAGCTCAGCTCCTGATCCGACAAAAGCATCAGATAGCTTTTCAAATCCTTCGTGGCACGAAGATTATTCCATTTAAATTCCTGATAGACTTCATAGTCTTCATTCCAGCCCTGATAAAGAGGATTTTCCCTCTGATCCGCAATCTCATACTCCTCACGGATATATTCACCCAGATAGGCAGTCAGCTTACGGCCTCCGGAGGGATTTAAATGGGCACCGGGATCATAGCAGTCCGTATTGGGATTGATGAGGGAAAACAGCTGGTGAAAATCCAGATAATTTACCTTATATTCCTCAGCTATGTCCCAAACCCGATTAGATTCCAGCTGCCAGCCACTGGAATCGGGAAAAGGAATATAAGTTAACAATACCTGAATCTCCCTCTCCCGGCATTCCAGAATCATCTTTTCCAGATACTCCATACCCGTGGTTTCTCCCTGGATTTTCTCCTCCCGGCCAAAATCCCAATGCCTGTCGGGAACTGCAACAGCAATCCTGGACTCTGCCCCTTTTTCCAAATTGGGGTTGGGCTGAAAATCCTCTGCTGTCACCTGACTCCAGCGATTATGATAGGTGGAAAACTTCCAGAGAAAATCCCATTTCTGTGGGGAATCCCCTAACAAATCCTCAATCATGGCCACCTTGGTATCTCCGGAAGGAATATGATCCACAGATAAATGAAGCTGCTCTATGGTTCCTATTTTATCCTGCTCCTGCATCAAGCCACAGTCAATCACCACAAGCTTAGGTGTAGTCTCTTCCAATGCGCATTTTAACAGCCAGTAGTTTGTGGGAATCCGATTCCCGTGTCCTGCCAGATTATAGGAAATAATCCCCTGCTCCTTCCACAGCTGCATAGGATAAATGGTATTCAACACACGGCTTTGTCCAAAAAACAGTACATCAAAATCTGCCTCCTGATGATAAAAATCCGCATACTTATTTACACTGTCTTTTCTTTCCGTTATGTCTGCCGCATAGTTTATGCCCAGAGCTGCCAATACAGCAACAATGATAAAGGAAAGAAAAAATTTAATTCCCTGCTTCATTTTATTTTCTCCTACTGCTTAAATTCCCTCATTTATTATATCTTTCCAGCTTTAAAACTGAAAATAGATAAAGTTTGCTGCCTCATAAGCCGAGCCCCAAATACCGGTCAGGGCAATAAAAACAATACTGCCTGCAACTACCAGCCACTGAAACCAATATTCCTGTTTAAGGAGTATCTTTCTTGGCTGTACTCCTTTGTATTTAAAAAAGTCTGCCAGAAAAAGCAGGATGATACTGTACATCATCAGGGTAAAGTTCTTCTGATCCAGTCCGCAGGTATACAGGGAGCCGTCAACCAATATCCCCGGATTGAATCCCGACAGAATTTTTTGGATAATTTCCCCGGCCTGTGTGATTTCTGTCGCTCTGAAAAAAATACCGGAAAAGGCAAAGAGTAGAAAGGTAACCATAACCTTAAACAGTTTATGACTATAGCTTTCCCTATCCAGATGCAGACACCTTACCAAACAGGTTCTCACAGGCATAAGCCAGTTTCCTACCATCTGATAAAAGCCGTTCAGCAGTCCCCAGATAATATAAGTCCAATTGGCACCATGCCAAAGTCCACTGACAAAAAACACGATAATGACATTGAGGTATTTTCTAAACGTTCCCTTACGATTTCCCCCTAAAGGAATATACAGATAATCTCTAAACCAGGTATTCAGGGATATATGCCATCTTCTCCACAGTTCTGCAACAGAAGCAGCAAAAAAAGGAGCATTAAAATTATCCATAATCCGGTAGCCCAGCACTCTGGCACTTCCCATAGCGATCACGGAGTAACCATAAAAATCACAATACAGCTGGATGGCAAACAAAAGACTTGCTACTAACAGAAATCCCCCATTATACCTGAAATGATTTCCGTATACCTCATCCACAAAAATTGCCACCCTGTCCGCTAATACCATCTTCAGAAAGAATCCCCAAAGCATAAGCAATAAGCCCTCTCTCACATTCTCTACGTTAAATCCGGGAGGCTCTGACAGCTGCTTTAACAGATTCTTAGAGCGTTCAATAGGGCCTGCCACCAGCTGGGGAAAAAAGGAAACGAACAGAGCGTACCGAAAAAAATTCTTTTCAGCGTAAATATCTCCCCGATATACATCTAAGGTATAGCTCAGTGCCTGAAAGGTAAAAAAGGAAATTCCTACCGGCAGGACAATACTGAACCGGGGTATATTTAACTCAATATGAAACAGACGAAAGGCCGCCTGGAGATTTTCCAGCAGAAAATTGGTATATTTAAAATAACAGAGTACCCCTATATTCAACAATACACTTAAGGTTACACACAGCTTCTTCCCTTTCTCTATCTTTTCCAAAGACCAGGTCTGTTTTCTGCACCACTCAATTCCCAATCCGCTAAGCCAGGTGACCGTTGTGGAAAACAGCAAAAGGAATACATACCTGGCATCCCAGCACAGATAAAAATAGTAACTGGCCGCCAGAAGCCATAAATAGCGAACTTTAGCCGGCAGGCTGAAACAGATTAATAATACAAGGGGAAAAAAAATCAAGAATTGCAATGAATTGAATAACATTGTTGCCTCTCCTTCTGTCCTCGGCTCAGGATTAAATAGTCTATCCCTGCTGCTTTAGCTGCTTCTGCATCCTTTTCCATTCGGTCTCCTATCATCAGCGTATCCTCAGCCTTAATCTGCAGCTTCTTAAGAATCACCTGAATCCCTTTCGGATTAGGCTTCATGGAGCTGATGTCCGGGTCAGCAGAGCAATATTGTCCGTCTACCACAATCTCCAAAGCCTTCAGCTTATCTTTCGTAGGATAGTCGGAATAAACCACATTGAGAATCCCTTTCTCCCGAAGCTGACCGATGAGCAGTGCCGCCTCTTCATCCCGATAAGCCTTAAGGTATTTTAAGGGTGCTTCATGCATCCAGAAGGTAATGATCTCTTTTATCTGTTCTTTCGTAAGCCCGCATTTTACCCCACAGGCCGCATACTGGCGCATTTCCAAATCGTCTTCACTATCCGAAGGATCCCATTTCTCCCGAAGTCTGCGGTAACACAAAACCACTCTGCCTTCTTTCCAGCGGGAGGGTCTAAATACCAGCTCCCGCAGAATAACCTCTATCATTTTTTGCCGAAAGGGCTTCTGGTAATAAAGAGTTCCGTCCAAATCCCATATAATTAATTTATATTGTGTTAGCTTTTTCAATTTCTTCACCTACTCTGTTGCGATATGGCCGTCTGTCTTTACTGAATGGGAATCAAATAAGGATCCTGGAAAATCTGCAATAGAGGAATTTCCACAAAGGTCAATACAATAAACAGCAGAATTAAAAAGCTTACATAAGCAATTAATTTCTTCTCCTTATACAGCTTTTCCGGCTTCTGTACCGCTGAATCCTCCTTAAAGGCAATCATCAGATAGTATACGAACAGAAAGAATAAAAAAGGCATGGCAATTAAATATTCCAATCGATATTTAATCAAAAAGATTCCCATACAGAAGGTAGAACAAAACGCATAAAACATACTGGAACCCAGAAGTGTCAGCTCCGTATAATGTGCAAAGGATTTCCGATATCTTCCTGCAAGTGCCGGGTCATTAATCATCCGATACTCAGCGAATCGTTTAATTCCCATTAAAAAGGCCCCGCCCATCCAGTAGCCAAAAAGAATGCTTACCGGAGGAATCTGCGCATCTGTTACAATAAACCAGCCCAGTAATAATCGAATCATATTATTTACAGATTCGGAAATCACATCCAAAAAAGGAATATCCTTGGTTCTGAAGGGCTTAACATTATAAAGCACCCCCATCACTAACAGCCAGATTTCCATATAGAGAAAATAGCGGTTGATCGGAAGGGAACAGATAATTCCCACAATAATCAACAGGCCGTACTCCAGCATAACCAGGCCAAACTTCATATTTGAAGCTACCACCGGACGATATTTCTTGGTAGGATGATACTGGTCAAATTCCGCATCCAGCCATTCATTAATAACGTAATTTGCCGAAGCCACAAAGCAGGTTGCCAGAAAACCCAAAATAAATTTCCAGCATAATTGTGGTATATCAGGTATTCCCACCAATAAAAAGGCTACCCCCACACCGGGAACGATAAACAGATTCTTCACCCAGTGATCCGGTCTTGCAATTTTTATATAATTCTTCATCCTCACTACCCCATTCTTCTTTTCTGTCAAAACTATTCCCAGTTTAGCATATTTTGCGGGGCTTATCAACAAAACAACAGCCTTCTTGAGTTTCCGCAGTTTTATCCACAGCAGCATATTTTTTCATATGCTGCCATAAACAACTTTCTAAAAATGACCAAAATATAAGGAATCCTATTCCTTTTTGATGTAAAATTAAGCTACCAAACAAAAATCTTACTAAACAAAAAAGAAAGGGGATTCCTTATGGCTAATTCTACATCAAATACTTATCAAATGAAACGGGAA
>JBJELS010000088.1:0-3002 GCA_051879275.1 Lachnospiraceae bacterium | reverse complement strand
ATTATGCAAAAGAGAAAAATATTCATGTTTCCGTGCGTGGATTAAGAGCCATAACGGATTTTGAATACGAATTACAGATTGCACAGACAAACCACATATTATCAAAGGGTGAATTGGATACCGTTTTTTTGACAACGAATCTGGAATATTCCTATCTCAGTTCTTCCAGCGTAAGAGAAATCGGCAGCTTTCATGGCGATATATCTCAGTTTGTTCCTGAGTTTGTGGTAGAGAAGGTATATAAGAAATTTGGCTATTAGAAAGGTTGGGGAACCAGGTGAGCAGTAAAATCGAACAGTTAATTGATGAAATTGAAGATTATATTGATAATTGCAAGTTTAAGGCTTTATCGAATACACAGATTATCGTTAATAAGGAAGAAATCGATGAGCTTCTCAGGGAATTACGGTTAAAGACTCCTGAAGAAATTAAACGTTATCAGAAAATCATCAGCAATAAAGAGGCTATTTTGAACGATGCAAGAGAGAAGGCTTCTGCATTGATCAATGAGGCCACTTTACATACCAATGAGCTGATTAATGAGCATGAGATTATGCAGCAGGCCTATGCCCAGGCTAACGAGGTGGTTACTCTGGCTACCAATCAGGCCCAGGAAATACTGGATAATGCTACCATTGAGGCCAATACCATGCGCGAGGCTGCCATGCGCTATACGGATGATATGCTTGCCAATGTGGAGAACATTATCTCACATTCTATGGAAAATGCCTCTTTCCGCTATGAGGAGCTGATGAAGGGGCTGAATGAATGCTATGAAATCGTTAAAAACAATCGTGCCGAGCTTTACCCCATGGCAGGACTTGAGGATTTAGAAGAGGACGTTACATCAGAGACAGAGCCCATATCTTTGGATCTTATATAAAGAGAGGTACACAGATGAGAAGAATCAGCAGATTTTTAAGCCTGCTACTGAGCCTTTGTATGTTGGCTTCAATCGTTCCCATGGAGGTTATGGCTGTCCAGACAGAAAAAACGGAAAATGTCAGCAGCTGGCAGGAGTTTAAAGCGGCATTGGAAGATGAGACGGTAACGGTTATTTCCATGAACGGGGAAATAAAGTATCAGCGTGGTGAATTTAACGGTGACGATGCCCTGATGATTGAAAGAGATGTTACGATTCAGGGAAATGGAAATCTGCTGTCCTTAGACTGTGGGGGTATAATTTTAGGCGGTAACGTTACTTTTGAAAATATAGTAATCAGTTTTAATAATTCGGTGCGTAATGCTGTTGTGGCCAACGGATATACATTAACCCTGGATGGAGTGACCAAATACAGCGGAACAAGACAGTTGGTTCATTTGTTTTGCGGGGAAATAACCGACTATAATGGAACCAATAAGGTTCCGGCATCCGGCGGAAACGGAAAAATCATCATCAGGGGAGCCAACGAGCTGGGAGAGATTTATGCAGGAAGTCTTTCGGATGGAGCTACGGAAAGTACCGCCAATCAGAATGATTTTTCCGGCACGTCTACCATAGTCGTTGAAAGCAGTACCACCGGAACCATAGGAGCTGTATATGCACATGGAGCACGTGAGCCCAGAGGAGAAGGAGAAGGGAATGCCCTTATTGGGGATCCGTCCAAGTATACCGTATCAGGACAGGTAAATATTATTCTGAACAGTAATCTTGTCAAAACCGTTGATGGGAATACCGGAGGCAGCGCTGGTGCAGCACTGACTTATAATTATTCCGCTGATGAATATTTACAGTATGGACTTACCTTTACCAATCTTTCTTCCCTTATCCTTGAGGATGGCCATCTTCAGCCTAAAAGCGGAAGCAGCTTTACCGATGGCGCTTCATTAACGATTGGAGAAAAGGGAATACTGGATTTACAAAAATATGATGATCTTACCGTTGGTGATTTTTCCGGCGGAGGAAAGCTTGTTTTGGGACAGGAGCAGATTCTTGCCATTACAGGCAGGATTACCGGAGCTACAGAAGCATATATTGGTTCAGTATATGCGAATCAGCAATCCATGCCCAAGAAAGGACATGCTTATATCAGAATTTTTAATGGAAGCATTCCTTCAGGCAGCGAATTTGTTTTTACAGAGAATCCAAACTATGCTGCATTGACTCCGGTTTATGACAGCAGTGGGGGATGCTGGAGAGTTCCCAGCGACCCAGACAGTACAGATGAAATTATTATTTCCGATATTACGATAGGAAGCAGCTTCCTTGCGACGGTAAATGAGACCGAATTAATTATTCCGATTGAGTCCACCTACTCAACCAGACCGAACCAGTGGGGAGCTTTGGAGCTGGTTCCGCTGAAGGTTTGGGTTAATGGCACACAGGCGGTACAGGAAGCCAGCGATTATAATGGATATGCCTATAGAACAGATTCTCTTTTAATTTCTCCTCAACCTGATGATGAGGACTACAGTAAAGATGTAATATGGATTGAATCCTCCGGCGGTATTTTTGATCCCTTACCGGAAGGGGAATATGATATTCTGATTCAGATTCCGGGTGCTTATATGGAAGATAAGGCCAATAAGGAATTAAGATTTTCCGTAACTATATCCGGTGACGGTCAGGGGGAGGAAAAGAATACTCCCGTAGCGGTACCAATTGCGAAAAATGGCTTGACATATAACGGTAATGAGCAGATTGGCGTGCCGGAAGGAACAGGCTATTCACTGAGTAATCATAAGAAAATGGATGCCGGTGAATATGAAGCCGTTGCTGTTCTTGAGTCCGGCTATGAGTGGTCAACAGGCTCCACCGCTTCCCTGCGGATAGCCTGGAAAATTGCCAAAGCTGCGGGGAAAGGCTCGGTAACATTAAAAGACTGGACCTATGGAGAAGAAGTCAACAAACCGATTCTTCAATCTTCAACACACAGCACGCAAACCGGTATTATCTATGAGTATAAGAGAATTGAAGAAGAGGACGCTGCCTTTAAGCCTTTTATCCCGGGAAAGACTATTGAGAGCGGAGAGTATACCTTAAGAGCAACTTTTGCGGAAAA
>JBJELS010000087.1:0-3011 GCA_051879275.1 Lachnospiraceae bacterium | reverse complement strand
ATCTAGAAAGAGAGAGTCTTAATAATGGATGAATTAATTTATTTGATAGGGCTTATTCTGGTTCTGCTTATCATTTTGCAAAAGGCATTGACCGATGGCAAAAGGAGGAAACGACAGCTTGAAGCTGCATTGCGAAAGGACTACGGGAAGCCAAATGCGAGAAAGTGGCAGAGCAATGATCTGGAAGTCATTTCCTACTATAACGAAAAGAATCTAAAGGATAATGCAGTGGATTTTTTAACCTGGCAGGATTTGGACATGGATGAGATCTATTGCCGGATGGCTTATACATCATCTTCTGTGGGGGATGATTATCTGTATTATCTTCTTCACCATCCGGCAAAATCAGAGGAAGAGCTGAAGAATCTGGAAGAAATCATTTCCTATTATCAGAGGGAGGAAGAGGAGAGAATAGGACTGCAGATACTGTTTCGTGAAATGGGACGGCTGAAAAACTATTCTCTTTCCCAATATATGGATTTTATGCAGGATATGGTTCCCGGAAAGAATATAGGACATCATCTGGTGAATGTATTGATTTTCCTTTCTCTGCTGATCATGACTGTTTATACAGGAATCGGTCTTGTACTCCTGTTTGGACTGCTTTGCTTTAATTTTATTTCCTATTTCCGACATAGAGCCGATATGGAACCCTGTCTGGCCAGCTTTCGTTACATTCTGACCCTTTTGGACTACAGTGCAAAAGCAGAAAGGCAGTTAAATCCTGCATGGGAGGAGATGAAGGAGAGCCTGAGAGAAAAGAATAAAAGCTTTGAGGGATTCAGAAAAAATGCCTTTCTGGTGGTCTCTAGGGGAAATATGGCAGGTCAGGGAATGGAAGTGATTCTGGATTACCTGAGAATGTGCTTTCATCCGGATATTATCAAATTTAATTCCATGCTGAAACAGCTGCAGCAGCATATGGATGAACTATGGGAGATTTATGCTCTTTTGGGAAAACTGGACAGCTGCCTTGCCATAGGTGAGTACAGGACATACCTGTCCGATTACTGTATTCCCCGGTTCCGAGAGGAAAAAGAGATTATCCTGGAAAATGCCTATCATCCTCTGGTGGAAAATGCCGTACCCAATTCACTGGACATGAAGCAAAATATTTTATTAACGGGTTCCAATGCCTCAGGCAAATCCACTTTTTTAAAAACCATGGGAGTCAATATTCTCCTGGGCATGACGATTCATACCTGCACGGCAAAAAGCTTTCAATTACCTTTTTGCAGGCTGTTTACAGCCATTTCCCTAAAAGACAGCCTACGGCTGAAGGAAAGCTATTATATGGCGGAAATCCGGGCAATTAAACGTATCCTGGATTTTGGCAAAGGAGAAGAGCAGGTTGTATGTATGGTAGATGAGGTTTTACGGGGAACCAATACCATGGAAAGAATTGCTGCCGCCACACAGATTCTGAAAGAAATCAGTTCAGAGGGAATCCTTTGTATCGCAGCAACTCATGATGAAGAGCTGACCAGAACCCTTGAGAAGGAGTATGAGAATTATCATTTCGAGGAAGAACTGGCGGAAGGAGATGTACGGTTTTCCTATCAGCTGAAAAAAGGAAGAGTAAGCAGCAGCAATGCCATAAGACTTTTGGAGGAGTTTGGATTTTCCCGGCAAATTACCGAAGGAGCAAGGAAGATGATAGATGACTATAAGCGGCAGGGAGAATGGAGATGAAGGTAACAATTTATACGGATGGAGCAGCCAGAGGAAATCCGGATGGTCCGGGAGGCTATGGATGTATCCTCCATTATGTGGATTCCAAAGGAGAACTCCATAGCAGGGAATTTTCCGCAGGCTATAAAAAAACCACCAATAATCGAATGGAGATGATGGCGGTCATTGTGGGACTGGAGGCACTTACCAGACCCTGTCAGGTCACAGTAGTATCCGATTCCAAATATGTAACCGATGCCTTTAATCAGAACTGGCTGGAAAACTGGCAGAGGAATCAATGGAAAACCAGTACCAAAAAACCGGTGAAGAATAAACAGCTGTGGTTGAGAATGCTGGAGGCTGTTAAACCTCATCAGGTGGAGTTTAAATGGATTAAAGGACATGCAGGTCATCCGGAAAATGAGCGCTGTGATCAGCTGGCCACATCGGCGGCAGATTCAGACAATCTGTTGGAGGACGATTTGGGAGACTAGAGGAGAGTTTCTCAGATTACGGTTGCACTCCTCTTTTTTAAGTGATATGATTAGATTCAGAAAGGTAAGGTGAAGAACATGATTGCATTTATCAATACATTTTTATCCTATCTGTTGTTATTTTTGATTATTGTTGTTTTAGCAATTATTGCCGTATTTATAGGTATCCGATTAAGAAAGAATAAGGATGCCAAAAGTGCCGTAGAAGAAGAAACGGCAAAAAGCTCATAGATTGACGGCATATGGATCGGTCGAATAGACGGACAGGGAAATGGCTATTATAGATAAAATAGCCATTCTTTTTTTGGGAAATTTCCTGGTAAGATTGGCATTGACAGATTCTTTTCAAACAACTATACTAATAAATACACACAATATCTTGTGGTATTTATAAAATACATACCATATTCTGGGCTCTGAGAATAGGTGGTAACAAAGAGACTATTGGTGCCAAACCAAGGAAGAAAAGGAAAGAGGAAAAGGGAAATGAGCAGTTTGCTTGCAGAAAAATGCACGGAGAATGGAGTAAATTATGGCAGCGAGTACAGTCCTGGGAAGCCGGTTAAGGTAGTAAAAAAGGATGGAACCAAAGAGGACTTTAACGTTCAAAAGGTAATCAATGCCATCGGAAAAAGTGCCTATCGTGCACTGACCAAGTTTACAGAGGAAGAGAAGCGGCATATCTGTCAGTATGTAGTGAATCGGGTAGATGATCTGGGTACAACGGAAATTCCCATTTCCATTATGCATAATATTGTGGAGAGTGCTCTGGAGGAGGTTAAGCCCATTGTAGCCAAGAGCTATCGTGATTACCGTAATTATAAGCTGGACTTTATCCACATGATG
>JBJELS010000086.1:0-3040 GCA_051879275.1 Lachnospiraceae bacterium | reverse complement strand
AAACATAATAATGATTTCTCACACTGGCCAGAGAAATACTTTCTGCCTGCTTCATCACCTTATTCATCAGCTGCCTGCTCCATTCCAGATTTATTCCATAGCCTGCCGATAAATAACCATAATCTCCGAAAGGGGTAAAATTGTACTCTGTATAGCTTGTCTGTTCCTCCTTCAAGGACAAATACTGTCCTATAGCCTGAGAATAGCTGCTTTTGAACGTCCTTTTGTATAACTGGGTTACCGCAAAATAACCGGCATCAAAGCTCACATTATCCAGACTGCCGGAAATACTGAAAAATGCTTTTTCCGCAGCTTCCTGGTACTGCCCTGCTCCTGTCTGATCAAAATATTGAAGATAACAGGAATACATGGCCATAACACCGGCATATTCTGCCGTCGCCGCCAGAGAAATTTCCTGCCCCGAGGGCTTTTGAGCTGCTGCCTTGTCAGGAATTACCTCATAAACACTCCCGGTTTCTTCATCCTGAGCCTTCCTCAGCAGCTCGATTTTATCCTTTAAAATCTGTTGAAGCTCTTCCCCATCCTTTATTTGGTCAGTATAAAGCTCCAGAGAAAACAGCATCCCCGCCAGCTGATAACAAAGGGCGGAGGTATTTCGATTCTCTTTCTCCAATTGCCCAAGCAGGTGATTTTCCAAAGAATCATAGACACCTTCTTCAATGGCAAAGGTATCCGAATAGCCCAGATTTTCATGGTATAAATAATACTTCCCTGCACCAGCCAGCTGGGAAAAGTCTGCCAGATAAAGAGCTCCCCCCTCCTGATTACTGTTTTTTTCACCATATGGGGTAACCCCTGCTTCTTTCAGACTTCCTGAAAATACAATATTATCGGTATTGGCATTATAAACATAAAATCGGGAATTTAAATCACTTCCCTGTAAAATTGCCACCTTATCATCCTTTGGACGGTAACCAATCTGATTTACCAGAATATTGGGAGTCTGCTCTTCATAGGTATAGGAAAAGTCCGGTGTCAATCCCAGGGAATCCCCGCCATTTCCCCTGGAATCTCCTAAAAATTTATCCACCGGAAAGGAACACCCGGCCAGCATACTTACACACAATAAAATTGACAGCCAGACCTTTATTTTCACTTTTTTTCCTCCCTTAATCTCTTCTTAGGTATTATACAGAAAACTTCTTCTTAGGTAAAGTCCGCTTTTTACCTCAATCTTCCCAGAGGATCAACGGGTACACCATCCTTCAATACAGCAAAATAGACATTACAGCCCTCCACACTATAGTATTTTGTAGGTGCTGCCACATCTGCCATATAGGTTCCTTTTTCGACCAGATCTCCCTCCTTAACCTGAATATTGGTCAGCTGCCCATATACTGCCTGATAGCCGCTTCCTATATCCATATAAATGGTATTTCCGGTTTCTTCCTCTTTCACAATCTTGGAAATTCTTCCTCTGGCTGCTGCACTGATCTGCTGACCTTCAGCGGCCTGAATTACGATGCCCGGATTTACCTTATACTGCTCCAGGCTGGCAAAGTATACCGGCTTATCCATACTGAAGTTAATCAATACATTTCCCACCACAGGCCAGGCCAGAGTCTCTCCCTCCGGAAAGGTCAGCTTCTCTGTCTCCTGCTTCTTCTCTTCGGGTGGCTGTTGTTCTTCCTGTTCACTTTCCGTTCCCTCTCCACCGGAAACGGAATCATTTTCTGCTAACTCCCAGGGAAACACAGTTTCTGCCTTATCATCGCTTTCCTCCTCAATAACCGGATTCTCCACCTTACCGGAGCTTACCAGCCTGCTGTTTTCCTCCATGGCTGTATCTGAGGCAGTCTCTTCTGCTCTTTCATTATTTTTCATTCCCGATAGATCCACTACATAATCCTGATTTACTTTATTTCGTTCCTTTACATAGACACCGGTCAGGGTCAATGCTGTAAGCACGAAAAGACTGGACATAAGCACAAGTATTCTTTCCCGTTTTTGATTTCGTCTTCTTCGCTTCATTGTATCTTCCTCCTTTTTCCTTAGTTTTTCCTATCCCGCTGTCTTTATACTCAATTCAGAAAACTTTTCCTTCCTGCTGTAATACCTATCTTTTTTCAACAGAAATATCCATAAAAAATTCTCCTAAAAGCCTTCTGTAGTCATATCCCTGCTTTGCCAGAGCATTAGCTGTAAATTGGGAAAAACCAAAGCCATGTCCAATTCCCTTTGTTTTAATGACAATTGTGTCATCCTGCTTTGTCAGAGTAAAGCAGGATGAAGGAAGCTCAAAGGCATAGCGAAACTTTTCACCTTGTATCTTTTTATCCCCTATTTCTACTGTTTTTACATAATCCGCCGTATCCCGGTAAAGAATAATTTTATCCAAAGTCCATTCCGGTGTCTCCAAAAGCTGCTGCAGCTTTTTTTCAAACTCCCGACCGGAAATCTCTATCCTTCCCAGATATTCCTCCGCTTCCAAATCCTCCGGGCAGCTAAGAGAACGAACATAACCAAAACGCTCTGCATGTGACTGATATTCCTCCACTGCTCTGGTTTTTCCATTACTCAGCCGAAAAAAAGGAGGGGCAATAATCTGTCCCTGCCATACCAGTACCATCCCCTCTGTTTCCTTAAGAACCTCCATAATCAAAGATCGATTAGCCTCATACTCCTCTCCCCATACTCTCCGGCAGTCTTCATCAGAAAAATAAATATTCTCCAATTCTTTACCCGGAATGACATCGTATCCATTTTCTTTTTTTGCCAGATGGCAGCACCAGGAGCGCAGCATTAATGCCTGTGCCTTCAAAACCTCTTTTTCATAATCTATAGGAATGGTAGCTGCCATCATACCTGCCAGATATTCTTCCAAAGGGATTCTCTCCTTTCCCCAAAGCCTGTCCATTTCTACCCAGGTATCACTGTGATAAGCGACAGCTGTTTCTTCTCTTCCTCCTTCACGGATAAGACTTGCCAGATAGAGAAAAAAAAGGAAAAAAAGAAGAGTAGCCGGGATAAGCTTCCCTGCTGCTCTTTTCTTTTCCTTACGGGATCTGCGAATATTCAT
>JBJELS010000085.1:0-14774 GCA_051879275.1 Lachnospiraceae bacterium | reverse complement strand
ATGGGAATCCAGATTACCCGTAGGTTCATCGGCCAGAATAATGGGCGGTGCCTGAGCAATGGCCCGGGCAATGGCTACTCTCTGCTGCTGCCCTCCTGAAAGCTGTGAGGGTCTGTGGTCCATGCGTTTTTCCAGGCCCACCTTTTCCAGGGCAATGGCAGCCAAACGGAGTCTCTCGCTTCTTCCTACTCCCCGGTAAAGCAGGGGAAGCTCCACATTTTCCAGCGCATTCAAATTGGCAATCAGGTTAAAGCCCTGAAAAATAAAACCAATTTCCCGGTTTCGGATATCCGACAGCTCATTATCACTTAAATGGGCTACATCCTGATGGTTTAATATGTATTTCCCGCTTGTAGGAACATCCAGACAGCCCAGCATATTCATCAGGGTAGACTTACCGCTTCCGGACTGGCCGATAATGGCCACAAATTCCTTTTTATCAATGGTGAGATTAATTCCGTCCAGTGCCCGAACCTCATTTTCTCCGGGATTATAGATTTTTTCCATATGTTCAATGGTTATTAAGCTGCTCATCTGCTTCACCTTCCCTTTATCGGTTTTCTACTCCAGATTCAGTTTATTGCGGATAATATAGCTGCTGACAATGAACAGCACCGCAGCCGCTATAGCCATAATCAGATTCTGGATCCATATACTGCTTAGCATATAAAGTCCATTGTCTGTAAGCTCACTGGAGATACTAAAGAAAATAAGGGGAACCTGTATTATACCCTGTATCAGGGAAATTACCCAGGAGATTACAATTCCTGCCAAAAAGGAAAAGGCAATCCTGTATCTTCTGGCCAACTGCCCAATGGTAAGAGCGCCCATAACCAGTGCTACATTATAGATGATTCCGATAAAAGCACTGATTATAGATGGAATGATGATTTTTGCAAGATCAATTCCTAATAGTTCCAGCTCTCTTCTCAGCTCACTCAGAAGCATATTCCAGCCTTCTTCACTTCCCCTAAGGAATATCAGCAATTCTTCTTTTCCGGGGTAACAATTTACTGCAGTTACAATAAAAACCAATATACTTAAAAAAATTCCCAGAGTACATAAAATTGACCATAGCCCCATCACCAGCCCCTTAGCTGTAAGAAGCTGCGTACCGGTCACAGGAAGTGTATGGGTCAGATAGCCCTCATCTGAGTACATGCTTTTATAAAACTGTAAGGCCAGATAGATGATAACCGCAAAGCTTACACCGATTATGGAAATAATAAAGGCAGCCCATACCAGCCCGATAATCACGGCAAAGATTCCTGAAGGCTCGTTTTCAAAAGCGGGCTTTAAAAAGGTCAGACCGGCTCCCAGAGCAATAAGCTGAAGCAGCAGCAAAAGCAGTGCCGGCACCTTCCAGACTCTTTTCCATTCGTGCTTAATTAATTTTCCTAACATGCGAACACCTCCCTAAAATAGGCATCAACACTCTTACCCTGCTGTTCCCTGATTTCTTCTACCGTAGAATGTAAAACCTTTTTTCCCTCTTTGATAAAAATCACCTCATCTAAAATGGCCTCCACATCGCTAATCAGGTGAGTTGCCAAAAGAACCAGAGCATTTTCATTATAGTTTTGAATAATCGTACGGATAATATAATCCCGTGCTGCCGGATCCACACCGGCAATAGGCTCATCCAGAATATAGACCCTGGCATCCCGGCTCATTACCAGAATCAGCTGCACCTTCTCTCTGGTTCCCTTAGAAAGGGTTTTCAAGGGGGCCTTTTCATCAATTCCCAGAGATTCTAGCATAGCCCTTGCTTTTTCCGGGGAAAAATCTTCGTAAAAATCGGCAAAAAATTCCAGCATCTGCTTTACTGTTCTGCCTGCCTGTAAATACGTTCTTTCCGGCAGATAAGACACTATCGCCTTCGTCTCTACTCCGGGCTTATATCCATTGATGCTCAGTCCTCCCTCTGTAGGTACTAAAAGGCCGTTAAGCAGCTTAATCAAAGTGGTCTTTCCGCTTCCATTGGGACCTAGAATTCCAATTACCTTTCCGGCCGAAAGGCTTAAATCCAGGTTATCCAATGCATACTTTGTCTTGCCTGTGGGCTTGCCATAGCAATAGGACAGTTTGTTGATTACTACCAGTTCTTCCATTATCTTCTCCTCTTCCTCTTTGTTTTGTCCTTGTGGTTACCTTTCTTCTTTACCGTCGCTGTCTTCTTCCTTCAACAGCTGAACAATTTCTTCTTTTTCAAAGCCCATTTCCTTCATCTTTCGGATAAATTCATTGACATGCTCTCTTACCAATGCATTTCTCGTTTCCTTAATCATTGCCTCATCCTCCGTTACTGTTCTGCCGTTTGTTCGGAAAGTAACTATTACCTGCTTTCTTTCCAGCTCTGTCAGTGCTCTTTGCATGGTATTGGGATTCACTCCTGCCTCTGCTGCCAAATCTCTCACACTGGGAATCCTCTCTCCCGGCTGATATAATCCTGAGCAGATGGACAGCTCCAACCGTTCCGCAAGCTGCAGATAAATCGGTCTGTCAGCATCCAACTTCCACATCTGTACATTCCTCCTTTATTGATATGCTTTGTTCTCTCATTGTCATTCTGTATTAAGTAATTAATACAATAATATATCAAGGCGTTTTTGTCAATCTCTTTTTAAGCTATTTTTAATTTGGACTGTTTTACTATACTTTCTGCTTGAATACTTCCATATCTTGTGCTATGATTTTTCCATATATACTATACATTGTGTCAGACACCCGGGTGAAGCGATTAATCCGGGTGTATTTGACGAGTATGCCAAAAAAGGAGTACATAATGGCAATGATGATTAAAAAACGAAACGGCCAGCCCCAGGCCTACCATGGGGAGAAAATCAAGCAGGCTGTAGCCTTAGCCTTTGCCAGTGTAAATGAACCGGCAGATGAGGCTGTCCTGGATAAAATTCTAAAAGACGTTGAGGCTAAATTCCCTACGGGGAGAGGAAGTGAGTTTTCCCTTACGGTAGAAGAAATTCAGGATATGGTAGAGCTGACTCTGATGGAGGAAAATCGGTACAAGGTGCTGAAAAGCTACATTCTCTATCGTCAGCAGCGTTCCGGTATGCGCCATGCCCGCCAGGCACTACTGATGCACTTTTCTGATTATCCCAGTCTGGAGGAGGTTCTCAGGCAGATTCAAAAGGAATACTCTGCTGAGGAATATTCCATTCAGCAGCTGACCCATAAATTTATGGGTATGATTAAGGAAAACAGTTCTCAAAGCGAGAAGCTGACCATGCTGATTAAATCTGCAGTAGAGCTGACCACTCAGGAGGCCCCGGGATGGGAAATGATCGCTTCCCGGCTTCTCTATCTGGATTTTTCTCATAAGCTGGCAAAAAATACTGCTGCATTAGGCATTCAGGATTTTTACAGTAAGCTTCGTTATCTTACGGAGGAAAAATTATACGGCAGCTATATTCTGGACAGCTACAGCAGAGAAGAAATTGAGGAATTTTCCGGCTGGATGGAGGATGAGCGTAATAACCTGATGAATTATTCCGGACTGGAGCTTCTTTTAAGCCGCTACGTTATCCGCACCCGTAAAAATATTCCCTTGGAAACTCCCCAGGAAATGTTCATGGGTGTAGCCATGCATTTGGCCATGAAGGAAAAAACGAACCGTTCCGGATGGGTAAAACGGTTCTACGATATGTTAAGCAGGCTGCAGGTTACTGTTGCCACCCCCACTCTCTCCAATGCCAGAAAGCCCTACCATCAGCTGTCCTCCTGCTTTATTGATACGGTTTCCGACAGTCTGGACGGTATCTACCGTTCTTTGGACAATTTTGCCAGAGTAAGCAAATTCGGAGGCGGTATGGGTATGTACTTTGGTAAGGTCAGAGCCAGCGGCAGCAGTATTCGCGGCTTTGAAGGTGCTGCCGGAGGAGTCATCCGGTGGATTCGTTTGGCTAATGATACCGCCATTGCCGTGGATCAGCTGGGTATGCGTCAGGGCTCCGTTGCCGTTTATCTTGATGTATGGCACCGCGATGTTCCCGAATTTTTAAATTTAAGAACCAATAACGGTGATGACCGGATGAAGGCTCATGATGTCTTTCCTGCCCTCTGCTATCCCGATTATTTCTGGAAGCAGGTGCGGGATAATCTGGAGGGTGACTGGTATCTGATGTGTCCTCACGAGATTCATACCATTAAGGGCTATGGCCTGGAGGACTGCTACGGGGAGGAATGGGAGGAAAAATATCTGGACTGCGTTCACGATTCCCGGATTCCCAAGCGGGTAATTCCCATTAAATCTCTGGTTCGATTAATTATTAAGAGTGTGGTGGAGACCGGTACTCCTTTTACCTTCAATCGGGATCATGTCAATCGAATGAATCCCAACCCTCATAAGGGTATGATTTACTGCAGTAATCTTTGTACGGAAATTGCCCAGAATATGGCAGAAATCGAAGCGGTAGAACAGACGGTGGAAACCAGAGACGGTGATACGGTAGTGGTTACCGTAACCAAGCCCGGTGAATTTGTGGTGTGTAATCTTGCCAGTCTCTCTTTGGGAAGAATCGATGTAAAAAATCCCCAGGAGCTTTCTTACATAACCGCCAGTGCCATGCGGGCTTTGGACAATGTGATCGATTTGAATTTCTTCCCCGTACCCTATGCCAAAATCAATAATGAAAACTATCGGCCTGTGGGACTGGGAATCAGCGGCTACCATCATATGCTGGCCAAGCACAAAATCAGCTGGGAAAGTGAAGAACATCTGGCCTTTGCCGAAGAGATTTTCGACCGTATCCACTATGCAGCTATTGAGGCTAGCTGCGAGAATGCTTCGGAAAAGGGAAGCTATCCCTATTTCACAGGAAGCGACTGGCAGACCGGTGCCTATTTTACCAAGAGAGGACTTTCCGATCAGCGTTGGCAGTCACTTGCCCAGAGAGTAGCCCGCAAAGGAATGCGAAACGGATATCTTTTAGCCGTTGCCCCTACCGGAAGCACCAGTATACTGGCCGGAACCACAGCCGGACTGGATCCGGTGATGAACCGCTATTTCCTGGAGGAAAAGAAAAACGGCCTGATGCCCCGTGTGGCTCCCGAGCTTTCTATGGATACCTTCTGGTACTATAAAAATGCCCATCAAATCGATCAGACCTGGTCCGTACGAGCCTGCGGAATCCGCCAGCGCCATATCGATCAGGCCCAAAGCATGAACCTGTACATTACCAATGAATACACCTTCCGTAAGGTATTGAATCTCTATCTTCTGGCCTGGGAAAAAGGAGTAAAAACCATTTATTACATCCGTTCAAAAAGCCTTGAAGTAGAGGAGTGCGAAACCTGTTCATCTTAAATCATAGGAGGAAAATATGTCAAAGTTAATCAGAAAACCCCTGTTCAATCCGGAAGGAGACACAGAGGTTCAAGATCGCAGAATGATAGGGGGAAATACCACCAATCTGAATGATTTTAACAATATGAAATATAAATGGGTCAGCGACTGGTATCGTCAGGCCATGAATAATTTCTGGATTCCTGAGGAAATCAACCTGGGAACGGATGTAAAGGACTATCGTCTGCTCCCTGAGGCAGAAAAGAGAGCCTATGATAAAATCCTCTCCTTTCTAATCTTTTTAGACAGTATCCAAACAGCTAATCTGCCGGGCATCAGTCAGTATATTACTGCCAATGAAGTGAACCTTTGTCTCTCCATTCAGACCTTCCAGGAGGCTGTTCACAGCCAGAGCTACAGCTATATGCTGGATACCATCTGTGAGCCCCAGGAGAGAAATGATGTTCTCTATCAGTGGAAGGAGGATCAGCACCTTCTGGCAAGAAACGAATTTATCGGTAATCTGTATAATGATTTTCAGGAAAATAAAAGTCCTGAAGTTCTGATGCGGGTAATCATTGCCAACTATATTCTGGAGGGAGTATATTTTTACAGCGGCTTCATGTTCTTTTATAATCTGGCCCGAAATAACCGTATGCCCGGCTCTGTTCAGGAAATCCGCTACATTAACCGGGATGAAAATACCCATCTGTGGCTGTTCTCCAATATTTTACTGGAGCTGAAAAAGGAAAATCCCGAGCTGTTTACTCCGGATAAGCTGGAAATCTACCGGGAAATGATTCGCGAGGGCTGTGAACAGGAAATCAAGTGGGGGCATTACGTTATCGGTAATGATATTCAGGGGCTGAATACGGAAATGGTAACTGATTACATTCGCTATCTGGGCAACCTGAGATGCCGGAATATCGGCCTTGAACCCATTTACGAAGGCTATCATACGGAGCCTGCCAATATGGCCTGGGTATCTCAGTATTCCAATGCCAATACCATTAAAACCGATTTCTTTGAAGCCAGAAGCACAGCCTATGCTAAAAGCAGTGCCCTGGTGGATGATTTATAATCCCTTTTATCAAAAAGACCCAACCGCCTTAAGCAGTTGGGTCTTAATCTTTGATTTATTCGGCTTAGTCGCAGGTGTAAGGCATCAGAGCCACGTGGCGTGCTCTCTTAATTGCTACGGTCAGAGCTCTCTGATGCTTTGCACAGTTTCCGGTAATTCTTCTGGGAAGAATCTTACCTCTTTCGGATACATATCTTTTAAGCTTGTTGGTATCCTTATAATCAATAACATTATCTTTTCCACAAAAAACACAAACTTTTTTTCTTCTGCGAATACCGCCTCTTCTCTTCATCGGAGAATCAGCCTTGTCGGTTTTGTTAAAAGCCATGATCAATGCCTCCTATCTTGAAATTACCGGAAATTCCTCCGGCTTCTTATTGGTTAATTAAATGGCAATTCTTCATCAATCCCATCTGGAATATTCATGAAGCCATCACCAGCGGACATGGGTTCCGGACGGCTGCTATTACCACCGAAGCCTGCATAATCTCCATCCCGGGAGGATGCATTCTTACTCTCCGCAAATTCAATATCTTCCGCAACAATATCCGTAGTATACACCTTCTGACCATCCCTGTTGGTATAACTTCCGGTCTGGATACGTCCGCTTAAGGCAACCTTGGTTCCTTTGTGGAGATACTTCTCTGCAAATTCTCCCAGTCTGCCAAAGGCCACACAGTTAATAAAATCTGCTGTCTGACCATCTGCGTTGTTACGGTTTCCTCTTCTATCTACTGCCAGTGAAAATCTGGCAACGGCCATGGGACTTTCACTATTCTGAGAATATCTCACTTCAGGATCTCGGGTTAATCGTCCCATCAGAATGACTTTATTCATCTTCATCTCCCTTTCCGGCATACCGGAAGGTACGCCTCTTATGCTTCCTGCTTAACGCATAAATATCTGATTACGTTGTCCATGATACGGACGCGGCTCTCAATTTCAGCAGGAACAGTGCTCTCAGCATCGAACTGGATGAAGTAGTAAAAAGCTTCTTTCATTTTCTGAACTTCGTAAGCCAATCTCTTCTTTCCCCAATCATCAACATTGGTAATCTGTCCGCCGAATCTTTCGATTGTAGCCTTTACCTTGTCAATGGTAGCGGTTCTTTCATCGTCTTCGATTTTCGCACTCACAACAACTGCTAATTCATATTTGTTCATGCCTGTTACCTCCTTTTGGTCTCTGGCCCCGAAATAATCCGGAGCAAGGAATTTAATATATCACGGATTGATATATTACCATAAAACTTTCTATTTCGCAAGTGTTTTTCCCAAATTATACTTTTTTAATCCGGCTTTTTATATAATCGATAGCTTTCTGTCTCACCAATCATTTTACAGCCTTCCAGATAATCCCAGTCGATTCCTTCATGATTATACAGAATGGGCCATACATATTCCGTAAATCCCTCATCTGTAATCTCCTGGGGCATCAGGATATACTCTGCCTCTTTAAGTGAGACTTCCAAAGGCTCATAATCCCAGTAAAACTTAAATACATATTTTTGATAGTCATCTGTGCAGAATATACTTTTTGGCTCCTCATCTATTTCCGCCTGCTCCCAAATCTCCTTAATCTGTGTCTCCCTGTAGGCATAGGGTGCATTATAATAAGAAGAGGGTAAAAGAAGTACTGCAATCAACAGGCAAAACCACAGTATCCACCCTTGCCGTTTTCCTCTGATCAGTTCACCCCCATAAGCAGTGAGGAGTAAAGCCAAAGGCACTCCCAAAAAAGTAAATACCCGATAATAGGGCTGAACCGACTGAACCATCAGGATTACCGGAAGCCCCCAGAGTACACTGATGAAAAAAAGATAGAGAAAAAATCTTTCTTTCTTTTTTTCTTTAGCTGCTTTTTGGGACATCCAAATACAGAGAAATAAGGATACTGTCAGAAGCAGAGCAAGAAGCAATCCCCAGGAAGAGAAAAACAGATTCAGCAATCCCGTAAGCCAGCTAAAAAAGCCGGTAACTACAGTTTTTCGATCCATGCTTTGCACATAGGGGGAGGCAAGCATATAATCCATTCCCCTTTTCCATGCCCTGAAGGGTGCCTGTAAGATAATATTTACCTGATAAATTCCGAAATATTCGCTGCCCTCAGTCTTACTTAAAAGGTTGGAGCCAATAGCCAGCCAGATAATGCTGTATAGGATAAGCGTATTGACAGCCGCAGCTATGCTTGCCGCAATCAGGCGAAGCAGCACCCCAAAGCTTTTGTTCAGCAACAAATACAGACCCCCTGTAAGGCATACCGGAAGTACCCAGTATACATTACTGGAGATGGTATAAAGGCCTGCCGTTAAAGACAGGGAAAACAGCAGATAGCAGCCAAAGCCTTTCTTTTCTTCCACACAAATTTGGTACAGCATAATCAAAGCAAGCAGAAAAAAACCTATAGACAGAGTATATCCTCTTCCCTGAATGGAAAGACTATTCACCAGATAAAAGGAGCTATAGAGCACAACACAGCTTTGTGCCAGTCCTTTAGAAAAAAAACGGCCTGCAAGCATATACAACAGAATCAGATTTCCCACGGAGAAAAGCCAGGATATACCCCTTAGGGCAATATATGAATTTTGAAATACCATCAGACATCCCGACAGTACTGAATAGAAAACATGATTATTGGGCACCGGCCAATGAATGGCTGAGTATACCGGCCCCCTGCTGATAAAGGAATAATAGGTATACAGCTCATCATACCAGGGGTCTAATGTAAACATCCGCCAGCCATAGTAAAGGGCCATCACCAGAACAAAAAGGGAAAAAGCCCTGTTTTCCCTTAAGGCTTTTCCCGTTTTTGCCTTTGCCATATTGATTTTTTCCTTTATCCCAGCCTTCTCCATATGACCTTTTGTCCCTCTTTCTCCTATTTTTCTATGTGGTAGAGATTAAACCAGTATCTTTCTAACAGAAAGCTTCCTTCCTCTGTAACGCTAAATCCCATACTCCGCCACTTTTCTACGATTTCCTCCCGAGAATTGAAGCTGCCCAAAAACCAGACTTGTCCATTCTTTTTTTCCGAAAATAAATTTTCTATCTGTGTCTCATCCTCCAGCATTTTAAAATTGCTGTAAAGCTGATGCATCAATGCTTCCGGCTCCTGATAAAGCAGGTAGCTTTCATTCTCCTGATAATATCCGACAACAGCCTGAACATGATTGAAATTAAAGATCAGAATATCCTCCTGTCCAATTTGCTCCAGTCCCAGAAGGGTATCCTCCATATGCTCCTGCTTATTCCTTTCCTCCCAAAATACTCCCTTGACATTGATATATCCTATAAACACCGTCAGGATGCAGGCAAAAAGCCAAAGACTCTTCCTGTCACATCGATGGGTAAGAAGGGCAAAAACAAACCAAAAGCTTCCCAGAAAGGGAATCATATAGCGATAAACAAATATGGGTGAAATCAGGATGGAGATACCTACTCCCAGCAAAATTACTCCACCTAACATCCCCCAGCTAAAAACTAAAGCTATTCCCTCATGTTCAAGAACTGCTCCTTCCCTTATCTTCTTTTTTAAAAACAGGCCGGCTAAAAGCAGAGTAGTCAGAATAAAGACCGCAGCCAGTATATAATTCAGTCGGGGATAGCCGCCGGAGGGAAGATAAATATACTTAATACAGCCTGCCAGTGACTTCCAGGTCAACGGCTCGATCCAATAGCTGCCTTTCACCTGGGTAAATTGTCGAATCAGGATTCCTATCCAGGGCAAATAGGCCAACACGGATAATCCTACACAAAGCCCCCATTTTTTCAATTTATTTTTATCTCTTCGCACAAACCAGCCCACAGCTGAATAAAGTAGAATAATCCCCAGACAGGAAAAATACTGGGTATAAGCAATACAAATCCCACAAAGAAATAATCCCAAAAATGCCCGGGATTGTTTTGTGACACATATGTCATAAGCAAAAAAGAAGGCAAGGGTTACCAGAAAAAGAGCCAGGGAATACATCCGGATTTCCATTCCATAGGCAGTAAGCTGAGGCATGGTGCAGACACAAAAGGAAAAAAGGCCTGCCACAAACAGACCAAACCGTTTACGAACCTTTACCGCAGCCAGCAGCCATATTCCTGTCATGGGCAATACCGATGCCAGCTTTGCCAAAATCACAGCCCTTTCTTTGGTCCATCCTCCCAAAAGCAGACTTCCTGCCCAAACAAAGCCTTTTAAATACCAATAATAAAAAGGAGGGTGTACATCCTTTGCCGTGAACCGAAGGATATCACCGTATGAGCCGAAAATCATCTTTACCGAAAAAACTTCATCATACCAGATATCCGCCGAGAAACAAAGAGCCACCATTTTTCCCAAAAGAAGAAGACTGATTCCCAAGAGAAAAAAACCGACAATCTCTCTGGGCTTTTGCTTTTCCATCCCGTTTATTATGCTTCTAATTCTCATTTACTTTAAGTACCTTACGAATATTTTTCTCTGCCTGGGGCCTTGCAATCATAATCTGGTGTCCACAGCCCTCACACTTTAACCGGAAGTCTGCCCCAATTCTTAATACACGCCAGTCCTTACTGCCGCAGGGATGCTGCTTTTTCATGGTCACAATGTCACCGGTCTGAATATCCATGCTTAATCTCCTCTTTCACAGCTGACTGAAAATCTCTCCGATACTGCCCGATACCACAAAATCTGCTGTACTGTCCTTAGGTGTGGGTGTTTTATTAATCAAAATCAGATTATTGCCCCGATAATAATCGATAAGCCCCGCTGCGGGATACACTGCCAGAGAGGTACCGCCTATGATTAAGACATCTGCATTGCTGATACATCGGATAGATTCCTGTAAAATGTCATTGTCCAGCCCCTCTTCATATAATACTACATCCGGTTTTATGTATCCGCCGCAGTCACAGGTAGGAATCCCCTCAGACGTCAGAATATATTCTGCATCATAAAATTTATGGCAGCTTTCACAGTAATTTCGTAAAACCGAGCCATGAAGCTCCAATACCTTTTTACTTCCTGCCACCTGATGGAGACCATCAATATTCTGGGTAATAACCGCCTTCAGCTTTCCTTCCTTTTCCCACTGTGCCAGCTTCAGGTGGGCTGCGTTGGGCTTTGCAGTGAGACAAAGCATTTTATCCCGATAAAAGCGATAAAATTCCCCAGGTTTTTTCCGATAAAAGGTATGGCTCAAAATCGTCTCAGGAGGATAGTCATATTTCTGGTTATAGAGTCCATCCACGCTTCTGAAATCAGGAATACCGCTTTCTGTAGATACGCCTGCACCGCCAAAAAAAACCAGATTATTTGTCTTCTGAATGATTTCCTTCAACCGTTCAATACTGTTCATCCTGTATCCTCCTTATGATTTTGACTATTTCCCGCTGATCATCTCAGACACATCTACGATCTGACCGTAAACTCTTAGTCTTCCGTCAGCACTCATGGAAACGGCCAGGGTTCCTCTGATATATTGAAGCTCACCGTTTTCCAGCTCTCTGACACTGACAAAGGCGCCGGACTCCCGGGTTCTTTTCATTTTTTCCAGCATCATTCCGATGGTTTTTTCCGGGATATCCCCCAGACTGAGAATAGGCAGCTGCTGAAGCTTTTCCAGAAAATCCGGCATACTGCAGTCTAAAAGTTCCAGACATTTTTCACTTACATATATACAGCCCCAGTTCCCCTCTCCACCGGCATTTAAATGGAAAAGTCCCATAGAAATCTTTAAGGCTTTTGGTATCCAACTATTCATATAATTTCTCCTTTTCCCTAAAATAATTATTTATGCTAATTCTAATACATTTCCCCACAAAAAGTCTACCCCATGCCGTTTTTTTTGGCATGGGACAGACTTTTGCAGTTGAAATATATTTTATGGTCAGATCTTTTCTCCTCTTACTCCCCCTTTACTCTGCTCACGCAGAAAAGTTAAAAAAGTCCGGATTCCGCCGCCCAGTATTTTTACTCCTTCAGGTCTTTCTCCCTTTACATCGGAAACGTCAAAAAAATCTCCTTCCTTCGTCATTTCCGTATACATAAAGCTGTCACTCCCGAAGATTCCTTTTTCTATTCCCACATATTCATCTCCCCAGAAGGCACAGTTTCCGGCCTCAAGCGAAGTATCCATTTCCTTTAATCTTGAAAAAATAGTATCTGCATTATTGCTCTTACTGGAAATGCCCACCTCCAGATATTTGGCATCACAGGTAGGAGCTACTCTGACCCGGAACCGATCTGCTATTTCATGGCTCAGGTCAATCAGGGTCTGCAGTCCTCCCTTGATTCCGTGAGCCTTAAGACTTTCCTTCAGCATATCCAGCTCATTTTCCTGCATAAACAGATTATCCCCCCGATTATTGTCCACCATAAGATCAATCTTGCAGTAATTAGGGCGACTGAACACGATATCCGTATTAAAATCATATTTATTTTTTAACTCCATATGGATTTCAAAACAGATACGGTGAATTTTTTCCATAACCTCCTTATCCGGGATACAATGGGAAAATATATAGGGCTTTCCTTCTTTAAATGCATAATTATAAGCACCTCTTCCCAAGCCCAGATACAGGTTATTCAGCTCTTGCGGCGTAAAACAGCCTTCAATTCTCCCGCCTGCCACATTTTCATAAGTAGTACCGCTGATAATTGCCAGCTTAACCCCTTTATTCAGCAAAGGCTTCATGGCAGCCACAGCCTCCTCTATCGGGGCCCTTCTGGACAATACCGCCGTTCCGTCCCAGTCAAAAAAAATAGCTTTATATGTTTTGCTCATGCTTCGCTCCTTTTTTGGGTAAATCAAACTCTCTTTCTCCTATATTAAATTTAAGAGGCCGGTCATTTAACAGGATAAATTCTGCTTTTTTCTGATCAATATATACCTCCAACAGACTTGCCCTATACTGGATTCTAAACCTATAGCTTTTCCATTTTTCAGGAATGGAGGGCTTAAACTCCAGATACCCTCTGTTGGTTCTCAAGCCGGCAAAGCCGAAGATAATTCCCTGCCAGGTTCCCGCCATGTTGGCTCCATGAATGCCGGCATAGAAATTATTATGATAATCATCCAAATCCATTCTTGCAGACTGAGAAAAATAGGTATACGCTTCCTCCTCATAGCCAATCTGAGAGGCCAAAATTCCAAAAATACAGGTGGATAAGGATGAATGGTGCAGAGTTACCTCCTGATAAAAGTCATAATTTCTTCGTAATTCTTCCTCTGTGAAATAATTACTGTGCAGAAGCATTCCAAACACAGCATCTGCCTGCTTGGACATCCTTTGGCGAAAGATAAATAAAGGGTGATAATTCTCATATAAAAGATGGCGTTTTTCCTGGGGAATCTTTGAATCGTCCCAGACCTTACGCATCATAAAGCCGTCATCCAAAGGATATACCCGACGTTTTTCGTCATAAGGAAAATACATATTATCTATAATTTTCTGCCAATAAGCCTTTTCTTCCTCTTCAAGTCCCAGCCTTTTCTCCAGTGCTTCACAGGCTTTCGCATCCATTTCCTCTAATCGTTTTAAGGCCCACAGTGCATCTCTTAAGTTTTCCCTCGCCATCAGATTGGTGTAAAAATTATTATCTACTATGGCATTATATTCATCCGGCCCCGTTACGGCACAGATGCAGTATTTTCCGCCTTTACTTTCGGCAAAGCAGCCCACATCTGCCCAGACTCTGGCGGTTTCAATCAGTACCTCAGCCCCCTTTTCCTTTAAATATTCTTCATCGCCGGTGACATCTATATACAGCTTAAAGGCATAGGCAATATCCGCATTAATATGGTACTGCGCAGTCCCCAAAGGAAAATAGGTTGAAGCCTCCTCTCCATTAATCGTTCTCCAGGGATATAAGGCTCCTTTCTCATGTCCCAATACTCTTGCCCTCTCTCTTGCCTGGGGAAGCGTATCATAGCGGTAGTCCAACAGTCCCTTTGCCAGCTTTCCTTCGGTATAGACAAATACCGGCAGAATATACATTTCCGTATCCCAGAAATAATGCCCTTCATAGCCCTCACCGGAAAGCCCCTTTGCTCCCATACCGGTACGGCCGTCTCTTCCTGCCGACTGCATAATATGGAACAGATTAAAGCGGATTCCCTGCTGAAGAGCATCGTCCCCTTCAATCTGTATATCTGCTTTATCCCAAAAGCTCTCCATAACTTTCTTCTGTTCCCGGAAAAGAGCATCATAGCCCTGCACAGCCGCCTGCTCCAATATTCCCTCCAGGAAACCGGACATTTCTTCCTTCTTCATATCCAGACAGGAGGTGTAGGCCAAGTATTTTGTCAGGCGAAAAACTTCCCCCTCTTTTACCCTGGTCTCATAGACAAGAAGTGCCTTTTTTTCTTCCCTATGGATTTCATCCCTCCCCTCCCTGCAATTAGTTTCATGTAATCCCATA
>JBJELS010000084.1:0-3048 GCA_051879275.1 Lachnospiraceae bacterium | reverse complement strand
GGAAAAGAACGGCTACAGTGTGGATTCCTGCCTGAATGGTGAGGATGCACTGTTTTATTTAACCAATACCGAATATGATGCTGCTATTCTGGATATTATGATGCCCGGAATGAACGGAATCCAGATACTGAAATCTATCCGCTTGGCAGGCAGTACCCTTCCGGTTCTCTTTCTAACGGCCAGAGACTCTGTTTCCCAGCGAGTGGAGGGTCTGGATGCCGGTGCCGATGACTATCTGGTAAAGCCCTTTGCCTTCGATGAATTATTGGCCCGTATCCGTGTGCTTCTTCGTAAAAAAAGCGGAAATGCACAAAACATCTACCAGCTGGCTGACTTAAAGGTAGATTTGGCAGCCCATAATGTTTTTCGCGGTGACACTCCCATTAAGCTGTCTGCAAAGGAGTTTTCCATATTGGAATATCTCATCCTTAATCAGGGTATTGTATTAAGCCGGGAAAAAATTGAAGAACATATCTGGAACTACGATTACGAAGGCGGCTCCAATCTGGTGGATGTATATATCCGTTATCTCAGAAAAAAAGTGGATGAGCCCTTTGAACATAAACTGATTCATACCGTTCGCGGCGTGGGTTACGTTCTAAAGGAATAGAGATTATCATGAAGAAACTTTCGATTAAATTCAAAATCACCCTGTGGTACACCATCTTTATGACCCTGCTGGTTGTTTTAACGCTGGGTCTTTTATTATCCGTAAGTAATACCCGGGTGCTGTCCAGCACCGAAAACCGATTGAAAAATACGGTTATCAAAAGCTTCAGAGAAATCAGATACCGAAATAATATGCTTGAATTTCAGGATGATTTTAATTCCCTGGGAATCGGGGAGGGAATCTACCTGTCCGTTTATGACGTACATGGAAATTTTCTCTACGGACGTCTTCCCTCCTACTACAACGGTACTTCATCCCTGATTATGGACGAGCTTCAGCAGGAGTATGATTTTTACACCCAATGGTATCTTTATGACTATTATATGGAGCTTGAGGGATATGGCCCTCTCTGGGTAAGGGGAATCACCTCCCAGACTTCTACGGAAAGAATGATGGTGACCCTGCTTAGGATCTCTCTGGTGATTTTTCCTTTTTTTCTTCTTGGTATCCTTATAGGCGGCTATCTGATTATCCGCCGGGCACTGGCTCCTCTGGACAAGGTGACGGATACTGCCTTTGCCATCAGTCAGGGAACTGATCTTACACAACGTATTCAGTTGGATGCCGGCAAGGACGAGGTTCACAGACTGGCCCATACCTTTGATCATATGATGGACCGCCTCCAGGCTGCCTTTGAGCGGGAAAAACAGTTTACGTCTGATGTTTCCCATGAATTGCGTACCCCTACTGCTGTAATTCTCTCTCAATGCGATTATGCCCTTTTGGCAGATACCTCCCTTGAAGAACGGATAGAATGCCTGAAATCCATTCGCAATCAGGGTAAGAAGATGTCAGGACTGATTTCCCAGCTTTTAACACTGGCAAGAGCTGACAGTGAACGGCTGGCCCTGCATAAAGAAGAAGTTAACTTAAGTCAGCTGGCCGAGGTTATCTGTGAAGAGCAGCAGGAAAGAGCCTCTCTCCGTGAGATTACCATTAAGCACACCCTGCAGCCCAACCTGATTCTGTCAGCTGATGAAACCATGATGATGCGCTTTTTCATTAATCTGATTAATAATGCCATTACCTATGGTAAGGCAGGCGGACATATTCTGCTTACCTTGTCTGCCGGAAAGGGATGTATTGAGGGCAGCATACAGGATGACGGAATCGGCATTGCCCCGGAGCATTTACCCCATATCTGGGAGCGCTTCTATCAGGCAGACAGCTCCCGTACCTCCGGTGACAGCCAGGGAGCCGGACTTGGACTGCCCATGGTTCAGTGGATTGTCAAGGCCCATGGCGGAAGCATCCGTGTAGAAAGTGAACCGGGAGTAGGCACCTGCTTTTATTTCTCTTTTCCGGTATGATCCATACGGATAAATAATCAATATTCCCGCTTTTCATACCACTTGACAGAAAGAAGCCAGGACAGGCCGAAAATAGTCAGGCTGATGATAATGCTGCCCAAAATGCTCGCCGCCCCATTTATTGCCGTATTAACAAATATTGTCCTCCCCATATACTCCATCAGACCTTCAAAAGCTCCAATCAATACAAAAAGAAGGATAATATACAGGCTTCTGATTAGTCTTGCATTCTCCACTCCCTTTTTAAAGCACAGCGGATAAACGAAGGCGGGGCCTAAAAGTCCTGTGATAAAAAGAATAGCAATTATTCCCCCAACAGCTTCTTCCGTTATGGGATCACTCATTAAGCTTTCCCCAAAGGATATATTTAGATTAAATTTCAGCTTTATTAAAACGATTGCCAGAAAATCCAATACTATATTTATTGCCAAAACAGCTATGTATTTTACTGATACCAGCCAAGAGGCCTTATAAGGCAATAGCCTACTGTAAACATTCCACTGTTCCCTCTCCTCATAAGCCATAATGGTCATGGGCACCATACCCAAAAGTATAATCGGATAAAACAGGAAATAAACACTTCCTTCCCCTGAAAAAATACCAATGAGAAAAAAGCATAACGCAAATAAAATGTAGTACAAACAATATTTCTTGTATTGATAAAAATCTTTTCTTAATAAGCCCTTCATTTCTTCCTCCTTTTGCCGCCGACAGCCATCAAATTGCAGCTTCCTTTTTCACCATCGCAACAAAAATATCCTCTAAACCGGCCGGGGACATCCTTCCCTGCAGCTTCTGTGCTGCTCCCTCCCGGTTCTCCAAAGCCAAATTCCGGTCAATAATCGCCTCGATTCCGTAATCCGTTCTTCTTTTTACCCATACTCCCCTTTGCGGTAAAGCTGCAAATTCTTCCTGACTGCAGTTCAAAAGGCCATACCGTTCCAGCATTCTGTCCTTTTCCTCACACAAAAGAAGCCTTCCCTCATGTAAAAAAGCAATATAATCCGATATTTTTTCCAAATCGCTGACAATGTGGGAGGATAACAGTACTGTATGCTTTTCACATCG